>JAUUZB010000079.1 GCA_030590185.1 Deltaproteobacteria bacterium | reverse complement strand
TTCGACGCCACCTCCATGAATCAAATCGCCGAGGCGGCGGGCATCGGCAAGGGCACCCTCTACGAATATTTTGAATCGAAAGCCGAGCTCACGGTGGCGGCGGCGGTGGCCTGGGTCGAAGCGATGGAGGTGGGGATCGAAGCGCTGGTCGACAGGGCGCAGGATCCCGAGACCCGGCTGCGTCAGCTCTGCGGGGCCTCCATGGACGCCTTTTTGCACGACCCCTCGATGGTGAAGCTCTTCTTCGGGTTCATCAAAATCTACCTCGACGACCCGGATGCCTTCCAGCGCTACAACACCATGCAGCGCATCTCGGCGCCAATACGTACCGCCATCGTCGACATCCTATTGGACGGCGTGTCTCAAAAGGTCTTTCGCCCGGAGATCGCACCCCACGCCGAAAAGATAGCCATCAACCTGTTCGCCTATCTCGACGGTCTGGGCATGCACTACATGCTCAACCCCGACTACTTCGACATCAAAGTGCAGGTCGAGTTCCATCTCGAAAATCTACTCAATAGCCTACGGGCAGAACCAGCCGATCAAGGAGACGACCATGCGTGAGCGATTTCTCAAGAACCTGGTGTCGATCGCGGCGCGGCGTCGCAAGTCGGTTTACATCTCATCGCTGCTGTTCACCATCGTGACCCTGGGCCTGGCGAGCACCCTCACCGTCGACGTGCGCTGGTCGACGATGCTGCCCGAGTCTCTGCCGGTCGTTCAGGAATTCGAGAAGATCGACGAACACTATTTGCAACCAGGCAACATGATCGTCGCCATCTCCGGTGCGGACGCGGTGATGCTCGAACAGATCACCGACGAGGTCGAGGCAATTCTCAACCGTGAGCTGGTCTGTGGGGCACAAAAGACGGTCGCCGAGTGCAAAGCCTCGGGCCGGTTGGCCCGCATTGTGTACGGCAAGTCGCCGGAGCAGTGGATGGTCGACCACGGTCTGCGTTTGGCCAAGCCTAACGACGCCCGCCGCGCCGCCGACAGCCTCGGTGATCCCCGGCTCGTTCCGTACCTCACCCATCTCAACGACGACTTCGAGGCGGAGTTCACCGACAGCGAGGCGGTCGCCAACCAGGAGCGTCAGATCGTCGCATCCCTCGATGCCGTCCAGGGTTTGGTGGCGGCCCTCGACACCGCGACCAAGGCCGAGGTGGATGAGGCGACAGTAGGTCGCACCGTGCGCGACCTGACTATCGGTCGGCCCTACTTCCTGGCCCTGGACAAGAGCATGGCCCTGGTGATGGTCGCCCCCGCGGTCCCCACCGACGACTTCGAGTATCTGCCGATTCTGGACAAGAAAATCGAAGCCCTGCTCGCCCCGCTGAACGAAAAGTACCCGGACTATCGCGTCGAACGCACCGGCATGGTCGCCATTGGGCGCGACGAGATGGATTCGATCGGCCCCATCACCCAGCTGATCACCCTGATCGCCATGGCGTTGATCTTCATCCTCTTGATTTGGAATTTCAAGAACGCCCTGACCCCGGTGTTGGCCATGGTGCCGATCATTCTCGGCATCATCTGGGCCATGGGGGTCATCGCCATCACCCTGGGCATGCTCAACATGCTCACGGTGATGATCATGGTGGTGCTGCTCGGGCTGGGCATCGACTTCACTATTCATCTGTCCAATCGTTTTACCGAGGAGATCGCGGCAGGGGTCTCTATTGAAGAAGCGTTGGAGCGCACCATCGCGGGAACCGGCGCTGGCGTGGTCACCGGCGCTTTCACCACCGCCATCGCCTTCTTCTCCCTGACCATCGCCGACACCAAGAGTATCAGCGAGTTCGGCTTCGCGGCGGGCGTCGGCGTGTTGACTACCCTAGCCGCGTCGCTCTGGGTGCTGCCGGCTCTCCTGGCAACCGCTACCGCCAGGCGACAGAAGAAGGGCAAGCCGGTTCGGGCCGCCCTCGACTTCTCGATCCTCGGACGGTTCGCCGGCTTGATGGTGAGAATGCGCCTGGTGGTGGTGATCGTCTTCGCCTTGGCCACCGGGGCCGGTGTCTATGCCGCGACGCAGCTGAGCTGGGAGTGGAACTTCATGGAGCTCGAGCCCGAGGGGCTGCGCTCCATCGAGCTCCAGGACGAGATCATCGACAAGTTCAAGCTCTCGGTGTCGGTCTCGTTGCTCACCGCCAAATCAGTGGAGGAGTCACGGGAGCTCGCCAAAAAACTCAGGCGCAAGCGTCTGGTGGGCGAGGTTGACGACATCTCGCTCTGGGTCAGTCGGCCAGACTTCGATCAGACTCGGCCACACCTCGCCGAGCTGCGGGAGTCCCTCGCCCAAGAGAGGCCGGTCCTGCTCTATACCGGCGATGGTGAAGAGGTAGCCGCCGCCCGCGCCCAACTCGCCGGCGAGCTCGATCGTCTGTGGGCGAATCTGGTGGAGATCCAGGCCCTGAGCTTTACCGGCGGCCAGGATCGGGTGGTGGAGAAGCTCACCCAAATCATCGCCACCCGGGAGAACCGCGACCAGGGCATGCTCAAGCGCGTCGCCCAGACCTATCTCGAGGGCGGAGGCATCGCCTGGGACAACGTCCAGGTCTTCAGCGATCGCTTTGCTCAGGAGCTGAAGACCCGCGCCACCGCCATGGCGGCGGGTGATGAGCCGGTGACCCTCGAGATGGTGCCGGCGGACACCGTCGCCCGCTACGTCAGCAAGACCGCCGACGGATATCTAATGATGTTCTTCCCCCGGAAGAATCTCTACGAGCGTCACGAGCTCGAGGCCTTTCAGGAGTCGGTGACCAGCGTTCACCCGGCGGTGACCGGCATGCCGCAGATGATCCTGTTCATGAGCATAGAAACCATGCGCGAGGGCGGAAACGCTATCTTGATCGCGCTGGCGGTCATTCTGCTCCTGCTGTTGGTCGACTTCCGGCGCCCACTGATCGCCTTCTTGACCTTCATTCCCTTGATGTGCGGCCTCTCGCTCACCTTCCTGATCATGTGGTTGACCGGCGAGAAGCTCAATTACCTCAACATGATCGGCTTGCCCGTCATCATCGGCATCGGCGTTGATGATGGGGTGCACTTCTTCCATCGCTACATCCAGGAAGGCCGCGGTGGGATGATCAGAGCGGTGACGGGCGTCGGTCGCGCCATGTTGATGACTTCCCTGAGCACCATGATCGGCTTTGGCAGTCTGATGTTCTACCTGATGCGCGGCATGGCCTCGATGGGCTTCGTGTTGTTCATCGGGGTCGGCGCCTGCTTCGTGGTGACCATCACCGTGCTGCCCGCCCTCGCTTCGATGTTCGAAGACCGCATCATCAAGGAGACGGAACAATGAGCGCCAAGACAGTCTTCTTTGCCTTAGTCGTCGTACTCCTCGGCTACCTGTTGCTGCCGTCGGCCCGCGCCGCGTCGCCGGATGCCGCTGCGATCATGAAGCAGTGCGACATCGCCGAAGGCTTCGACAGCTACTACGCCGAGATGCAGCAGATCATCGTCACCTCTAGCGGTCAAAAGCGCACCCTGGTGATGCGCGGCTGGGCGGTCAACAACGGCGACAAACAGCTCTCGGAGTACCTCTCCCCCGCCGACATCAAGGGTCAGCGCATGTTGATGACCGACGACGGCGATAACATCTGGATGTACAACCCGGAGACCCGCCGGACCCGCAAGCTCGGTAGCCACATGAAGAAGCGCAAGGTGATGGGGTCGGACTTTTCCTACGAGGATCAATCCGGCGGCAAGATGAGCGAGAAGTACACCGGCAAGGTGCTGCGCGAAGACACGCAGGGCGGCGCGGCCTGTTGGGTGCTGGAGCTGACGCCCACCGACGAGGGCCCGAGCTACGACAAGATCATCGCCTGGGTAGGCAAGGCGGACCACGTCCTCCGGCGGGTCGACTACTTCGAAGATGGGGGGAGCAAGCCGTTCAAGCGGTTGATCATGTCGGAGATCAAGCAGGCCGGACCCAAGCTCATGCCGCACCGGATGACGATGACCAACCTGTTCGACAGGACCGAGACGGTCAGCATCATCACGCGGATTCAGTACGGCGCCAAGATCCCCATGTCGATCTTCGAGTCGCGCAACCTGGAGAAGTGAGCGCCATGCGTGTGACCGTTATCGCTTGTTGCTTGCTGATGGCGACTGGAGCGGCGGCGCAGGAGGAGCCGGTCGAGGCGTCCGAGGCAGCGGTGCCCGGTGACGCCGCCAACGCTCCACTCCCCGGAGATCCGGTCGACGTCCCGATGCCCGGCGATGCCATGGACATCCCGATGCCCGGTGACGCCATGGACATCCCGATGCCCGGCGGCGCGGCGGCCCCTACCCCGGGGAGCACCGCCCCGGGTTCCGCTCTTCTCAGCGGCGCCCTCGAGCTGCTCGCCAAGTCGGAGCTACGCGGCTACGTCGAGGACACCGTCAACCTCGAGTATCGCCTCGCCGCCGACGAGGCATTTCCCCTCAATATATTCCGCACCCGCCTCGCCCTGAGCGGCAGGCCCCACGGGAACGTCGACTACGCCATCAGCCTGGTCGGCACCCTGCACAGCGGCGCCTCCGAGATCCCGGTGGCACCCTACCTCCCAGACGATCTACAGGCCGACCTCGTCCCGGCCCAGGCCACCCTCGGCCTGCCGGGCACCGCCGACCTGTTGATCTTCACCCTCGAGGACCGGCTCTACCTACAGGAGGCGTTCCTCACCCTGCGCACCGACTACATTAGAATCCGCGCCGGCCGGCACAAGTATTACTCCGGCACCGGCTTTGCCTATAACCCGATCGATCTGTTGAACGTCAAGAACCCCATCGACCCGACCTACGAGCTCGACGGCCTCGACGGTATCCTGGCGGTGGTGCCGTTGCCCCTCGAGTCGGAGCTACACGGTTTCGTGCGATTTGGTGAGAGCTTCGAACGGGTCGACTTCGTGGGCAAGCTCAAGACCGTGATCGCGGGCTGGGACATTGGGCTCCAGTACACCTTTGCCAACCGTGAGCGCATCGACTGGCAGGCGATCAACACCCCGGAGGGTATCGGGATGCTGGCCCTCGGTCTGCCGATCGACACCTTCACCCGCAACTTCCAATGGCACCTGATCGCGGCCGAGCTCTCCGGCGAGTTGTTCGGTGTCGGCATCCACGCCGAGGGTGGCTACGCCGTCGTCCAGGAACCGGAGGAGGTCGGCACCCTGACCGATGCCGGCGAGGACCACGAGCGTTTCCTGGTCGGCGTCGACTACACCTTCGACTTCCAGCTCTACGTGATGGTGGAGTACCTACGCCTCGGTCAGGGCCGCGCCCACGCCTCGGAGATCACCCTCAACGACCGGATGGCGTCGTTCTCCGGTGAGATCCTGGCTATCGACCGGGACACGCTGTTCATCGGCGCCTCCTATCCGATCGCCGATCTCGTCGAGTTGTCGGTCTACGGCATCGTCGGGATGAACGACCCGAGCGCCCTGGTCAATCCCTGGCTGTTGGTCGACCTCTACCCCGGCCTCAAACTGAGCGTCAGCGCCTTCTTCCCCATCGGCGACGAGGCGGGTCAGAACGGCAAGATGGGCTTCGGCGGTTTTGCCCGGCTGCGGTTGAGCATCTGACGAGCTCTGCCGTTGTCGCGGCCCCCTAGCGCCCAAACACCTCCGCGTAGGTCTCGTCGTTGAATCCAACGAGCACGGTCTTGCCGCGTTGGATCAACGGCGCGCGCAGATTTCCGGTCGACCCGAGCATCGCCTCGATCACCTCGGCGGTCGCCTTACCGCCCGGGAACTCACGCACCTTCTTGCCCTTGGCGACGATGATGCGCGAAGCGGCCTTGACGATCGCCTTGGCCTTGGCGGCGCCTAGCTTGCGGCTCGCTGAAACGGTTTCCTTGGGATCGATGTTGCTTGCCTCCATGAACTTGGAGGCTCGTTTGCAACTCGATCAGCCAGGGCGGAAGTAATACCAGTCAACGGATTTTGCCATGGGGATGGGATAGCAGACCGGGACGGCCAGTAGAACCGCCGGGGAGTCGGGCGGGAGCTCGATTAGCGTACGAGTTGCTTGACCAAGAATTCGCCCAGGGCACGAAAGCCCCGATTCAGGAGCGTTCGCCCCCGGTCGCTCTCGAGGGTGGCTCGAAGGTCCCCCGGGGCCAGGCCGAGCTCGATGTTGAGCAACACGGTCACGGCGGACAGGGGCGGCGTCGAAGGCGCGGCCTCGATTTTCCCGAGTCGCTTGGGCACGGCCTTGGACAGGGTGTCCATGACCGCATCCGGTGTCCTCGAGCCCCGCACCGACTCGAGCGCCGTCGAAATGGCCTCATAGAGTCTGTCGGGGACAGCCGAGCTCTTCAACGCGCGGGTCATGCGCTCCTGTGCCAACTCTTCGCTGACGTTGGCCTCGCGAGCGTAGGTTGGTGACAAGAAGTCCGCGAGATCAGCGCGGGTCAAGACGTGCGGAAGGCGAGGCGAGAAGAGGGTCACGCGAGATACATACCTCTTTTTTGGCAGCGGCGCAGGCATTAAGTTGTCGTGGGAGGGTCGTTCAGGGGCCGAGACGGGCACAACAGGCGCCCAGCGTCGACGGAGACAGAGATCGAGCCTCAGCTCGACAACTTCGCCGCCACGGCCCGCAGCAACTCATCGCGCGAGATTGGTTTGGTCAGGTACGACAGCCGCCCCGTGTGGTGCTCCTCGTCGAGATCCTCATCCGCCGCGTGCCCCGTGCACATTAGAACCGGGAGTCGCGGTAGGTGGTCGAGCACCCACGCCTGCACCTTGAGGCCGCCCATCACGGGCATCACCACGTCGGTCAGGACGAGCGCTATCTGGTCTCCGTGAGCCTCGAGGTGATCGATCGCCTGCTTGCCGTCGGAGGCGGGCAGCACCTGATAGCCGTTGGCCTCGAGGATATCCGTCAGCACCCGCCTGACCCCGTCGTTGTCATCGGCTACCAAGATGGTCTGACCGGCGCCCCGCGGGATGGGTGATTCTGTTCGCGCTGATGCGACCGCGGTGGTCAAGGGCAAGGAGGCGATCATCGTGGTCCCGGCCCCCGCTGTGCTGTCGACATCGATCCGTCCACCGAGCTGTTCCAGGATCTGGCGCACCATCACCAGGCCGAGTCCCGTCCCGAGGGAGGCTGGTTTGGTGGTGAAGAAGGGCTCGAAGATACGCTCCTGGGTAGCCGCGTCCATGCCCTCCCCTGTGTCCTGCACGACCAGGGCTGCGTTCTCCCCGTCGGCTCGCAGGGTGATGTTGATCTCCCCGCCCTCCGGCATGGCGTCGCGGGCGTTGACTACCAGGTTAAACAGTACTTGCTGTACTTGGACCGGATCGGCCCGCACACACAGCGCTCCCGTGGAGGGTAGGGTTACGGTCACCGCAATATTGCTGGGGACAATTCGTTTGAGTGGATTGGTCACCGACGAGATCTCCGCCACGAGATCGATGGTTCGGGGGTGTGGGCGATCACGACGGGAAAAGCTCAGCAGCTGGCGGGTCAGTTGACCTGCTGCGTCCGCCGCGGTCACGATACGCTTTCGCGCCTTCTCGTCGTGGCTGAGCTCGGCCGCCCCCATGATGACCGTCAGGGAGTTGTTGAGATCGTGGGCCATGCCGCCGGCCAGCTGACCGACAATCTCCAGCTTCTGGGAGTGGAGCAGGCGCAGCTCCAGATCTTGTAACTCGGCCTGCCGCACGGTGAGTGAGTCGGCCAGAGCCAGGCGTTCTTTCAAGGCCAAGTGAAGATGGCGCAGCAGCACGTAGACCGTACCCACGATCAGGGTGCCCACCATCAGCATGGAGACTCCGCCGATGATCCAACGCTGGGTCGGGTCAGAGGGCGGCAGGGCCATGCGGGGCACGACAATCTGGTAGTGCTGCAACACCGCGGCGGTGATGATCACGGACGCCATCGCGACACCCGCCGCGACCGCGCTACGCCAACCCATCAGGGCGAGGGCCAGGGTGACGATCGCGATGATCAAGGCGAAGGCCTTGGTGGTGGGACCTTCTTGGAACAACAGAAATGTGGCCGCCGTGCCCAAGTTGAGCAGGTAGAGGAGCGTGCGCAGCCAGTGGGGCAGGCGGCGGGCCAAGGCCAGGACCGCGGCGCCGATCGTCACCAGCGCCACGCTGCCCACCGTTGCCCATTGATTCTTGGCGATGTGGATCGAGATGAAGACTGCCCCCGCCGGGATAGAAGCCACGGCGGTGACCGTCAACAGCCACTGCAGCGTACGAGCGCGGGCACGGCGTGACAGATCCGCCGAGGGGTCAGCGGTCAGCCTGGCAAAACCACTCGGGCTCGTGTCACGCTCTTGCATCGATATGCAGTGCTCCCCCTCGAGTCACCCGCTGCGCTTCGTCGTCAGTCCGTGGGGTATAGGCAAATCAGGCCCGGATCGCCACCCCATCGGCTAGGTGGCACGCCGCCCGCTGCCCGTCGTCGACGGCGCGCAGCTCGGGTCGATCGGCGCGACAACCCGCCTCGGCGATCGCACAGCGGTCAACGTAGGGACAGCCGGTCGCTTCGCTTTCGCGGCTCGCCAGCTCCCCGGGCTCCCTCGGCTCCGAGATCAGGCTCGCCGGTGTTCCGTCATCGGGTGCCGCTCGTGGCTCGGTCACCGGCGGCGCACCAAGCCTCGGCGACGCCGCGTGTAGGGCGCGGGTGTAGGGGTGGGCTGGGTTGGTATAGATCGCCTCGGCCGGACCTTCCTCGACCACTCGGCCCCGGAACATCACCGCCACACTATCGCTGACGTGCCGTACCAGCTCCAGGTCGTGGGCGATGAACAGATAGGTCAGCCCGAGCGAGGCCTGCAAATCCTGCATGAGGTTGATCACCTGCGCCCGCACTGAAGCGTCCAGCGCGCTGACCGGCTCGTCGGCGATGATCAACTCGGGCTCGACGCTCAGGGCGCGCGCGATCCCGAGCCGTTGGCGTTGGCCAGCGGAGAGCTCGTGGGGATAGCGGCCCAACATCTCCTCGAAGAGCCCAACCTGCTCGAGAAGTTGCAACGTACGACTCTCCACCTCGGCCTTGGGGACGATGCCATGCACCAGCAACGGCTCCGCCAAGGTCGCCTGCACCGTCAGCCTCGGGTTTAAAGAGGCGACCGGATCCTGGAAGACGATCTGCATTCGGCGACGAAACGGCCGCAGGGCGGAGCGCGACAGGCCCATGAGGTCCGTGCCGTCGAGGGTGATGCGGCCGGAGGTGGGTTGTTCGAGGCGAACAATACAACGGGCCAGGGTGCTCTTGCCGCAGCCGGACTCGCCCACCAGGCCGAGGGTCTCCCCGGCGTAGAGATCGAGATCGAGGTCG
>JAUUZB010000936.1 GCA_030590185.1 Deltaproteobacteria bacterium | reverse complement strand
GATCAAACTGTAGTCCAACCCCACCTTGAGAAAATCGAGCAGGAAATACTCGAGCCCGAAGCCGAAGGAAAAGGTCCCGAGCTTGCGCCAGGCCAGATCGATGGTCGCGTAACCGGCGGGCGGGGGAGGTTTGTAGATCTGATAGCTCAACCCTCCGCCGAAAAAGAAGGAAGGCTCGAGGGGCTGCAGGAGCTCCGGCAGATAGCCCTGAAAGAACCACAGGGGATAGAGGCGGGCGCCCCACTGGGCATGGAGCCCACCGTTGGTCCGGTCAGCATCGCCGAGGTTCTGGCCGTTGGCCCCCACCCCGATCTCGAGGGCGCCGTAGCCGAGAATGTTGAACCCGAGCCGAGCGTGTCCGGAGGGGCCGTCGCCGCTATCGGTTGACAGGACGACCCCGCTGGAAACGTTCAGCTCGGTGATGCGTGAGATGGCGACGCTCTCGCCGGCCACCTCCGTGCCTCCAAACCCAAGGGTGAAATAAAATCCGGGTCGCGCCGCGGCCGGGGCGGACCAGGTGAGGAGGAGCAAAACAGCCAACCAACGCATGGCCGGGACTCTAACTCGCCCGGTGGGCGGGAATAAACCCTTGGACCGGCTCGCCATCTGCTGTAGCAGGACGCCGATCTACTCGCTGGTTGATGGGAGGCACCCATGGCATCAGACCTGCTCCGGGCCCTCGAGGCCCTCGACGCCGCGCCGCTCTGGGAATGGCAGGACGAGGCGCCAGAGTTGATTCACCGCGGCTTGGCCAGTGACGCCGCCGCCGAGCGCCTGATCGCGGTAGGCCTCACCGCCGAGCTGATGGACGACGAGGTGACCCTGGATGTCTTGAAGATGTTGACCGACGACCCGGATGAGGAGGTCGCCAGCCGCGCCGCGGTCTCCCTCGGGCCGGCCCTCGAGACCTGCGACGTGGAGGGATTTGATTTCTTTCCAGACGATCTGGCCCTGAGCGAGCCGGTCTTCAACCAAGTGATCAGCAAGCTCGAGGCGATCTATCGCGACGCCACGGTCCCCAAGTTGGTGCGGCGCCGCGCCCTCGAGGCGGCGGTGCGCGCCCCGCGGGACTGGCAGGTGGCTGTGATCCGGGCTGCCCTTCACGCCGACGACGTCGACTGGCAGGTGACCGCCGTCTTCTGCATGGGATACGTGGAAGGGTTCGACGAGGAGATCCGGCTGGCCTTCGACCGCGATGAGCCACGGGTTC
Organism: Deltaproteobacteria bacterium; assembly: GCA_030590185.1. The sequence goes on along the minus strand of JAUUZB010000936.1, from coordinate 1,934 downwards.
GTCTCGAAGCCGTGCGGGCCGCAGGCCGACAGGAGGTAGAAGCGGCCGGAGCCGCGATTCTCGCCTTCGCCGCCGCGGGGGATACCGAGCGCGAGCTGCGCTTGGCCGCCATCGAGGCTCTCTCCAGCCTGTCACCGGAGGGTTGTGACGATCTATTGGCCGAGTTGGTCGGAGACCGGGACGGGGACGTCGCTGACACCGCCGAGGCCACCCTGGAGGAGCGCGAGTTGTTTGCCGGGCCGATCGCCGATGAGGTCGGTGACGATCTCGATGGTGAGCTCGGCGACGAGGATGGCTACGACGAGGACGACTTCGACGATTTCGACGAGGACGAGGACGAGGACGGCGACGACGGGGATGCCGAGCGCTAGTGCCCAGCTCCCCCCGCCTCACGCCTCCCCGTCGGTGACTTCCCCGCGGACGTGATCGAGAACCCGCTCGAGGGCGGTCCCCTTGAGCAGCTTCGACACTACCTCGGCGACGCTCTCACCGCCTAGGATAGCGAGCGGCGCCATCGACTCGGAAACCCGCTCCACCAGGGCGCGGTCGGAGAAGGACTGCAGCGCGGCCACCAGATCCGGCGACACCGCCGCGGCCTTGTCGACCACCGCCTGAACCTCATCCCGCAGCTCGGTCATGCGCTGCTCGAGCTCACGTTGGGCGATGTCGAGGTCGAGCTCCGCCGCGGCCTTGCGACGGGCGATCTCCGCCTCGTTGATCTGGGCGAGTGCTTCTTGATCGGCGAGCTGCCCCTCTAGGGTGCGGCGCTTGTTCTCCACCTGGGACTCGAGCTCGGCGATGTTCACCGCCAGGCGCTTTTTGACGTCCCCTATATTGAGGTCCATTTCGAGCTGACGGGTCTCGGCCTCGGTGCTGGCGATGGTGCGCCGGATCTCGGAGCTCTGCACCACGAAGTCCAGGCGACGACGCTCCTCGTCGAGGTCGAGGTTACGGTTGACCACCGAATGCTGGGTGTCGATCAACAGCTTCTCGATCACCTCGTCGCCGATGGTAACGTCGAGCACCTCGACGTCGTAGATCCGCATGCCGTTCTCTTCAAAAACCCGGCCGGCCCGCTTGCCCTCTTCGCTGGTACGACCGAGCACCGTATCGCGGATCATGTTGATCGAGTCGCCGTAAAAGGCCTGGACCCCAACCTGCTTGATGGCGTTGCGCAGGACCGAGCGCATGTGATCGGTGAGGAACTTGACGTAGTTCTCCACGTTGAACCAGAGGGTCGGGTCCCCCTCGAAGTTCACCCGGTAGGAGAGCCGCACCAAAACCTGGCACATGTCCTGGGTCTCGGCCTGGACGATGTCCGAGACCTTGTTGTGCAAGACGCGCACGTAGACCGTCTTGAGAGTCTTGTCGTCGCTCTTCGGGGTGCCGGTGGAAAGCTCGATCGACTCGAGGGTCTCGTCATAGGCGAGCAGGTGGGTGTCTGGCCCGACCATCACCTTGCGGTCGCCGCTCTTGCTGCTCACCAACACCGCGTAGCCGGTCCACGCACCGATGGTGACGGCGCCCTCGAATTTGGTGTCGAGGGTGATCGTCCTTGGCTGGGTAAAGGAGGTACGCCGTGCCAGCTCATCGCCGACGAAGGAATCGCTGGAGACCTTACCCTCCGGCTCGCTCGGTCGCCCCGGTTTATCGTCCGCCGCCGCTGGGCCAACGACGAACTCGCCATCGGCGCGGGCTGACATGGTTTCCCGCAGCTTGAGGTTGTAATCGAGCGCCTCGTTGTTCCCCGGGAACCAAAGGGCCACCTGCTTGGGCTGCAACACCCGCCGCACGATCACCTGAAGACGGGGATCCGGCAGGAACATCTTCGGCCCGCGGACCAGGCTGATCTGCCCGGTGTTGCGGTCGAGGCAGTAGCGCCCCTCGCCCTCCGGGATCGCCACCGCGTAGTGCAGGGTGCGGTTGCCGTAGCG
>JAUUZB010000990.1 GCA_030590185.1 Deltaproteobacteria bacterium | reverse complement strand
GGGTCGAGTTTTCCCACCGCGTAGGCGTAGTAGAGCAGATCGTCCGGCGTGCCGTTCGGCCCCTCGGCAAGCTCGCGAAAGATGGAAGCAACCCAGACATAGTCGTTTCTCATCTTGTCGCCAATGATGCGGCCGATGTGTCTCTTGAGCCTTCGTTGCTCCGTCTCAGGGGCGTCGGTGAGCAGACCCTTGAGGATGGTCACGCCGCCTGCGTAGTCCATGTCTCGGATCAGGTTCTCGGCGCGGCGTTCCCGATCGCCGCGGCTCATCTCCGGCAAGGGCTGGGTCCAGCGGGGATACTCGAGCGCGGCGTGGCGGCGGATGTGGGCTGCTTCCCGTGGTTGGTCCTGCTCCTCGAGGCGCTCGGCGAGCCTCGAGAGCGCGTCGGCCTCTTCTTGGCGGGTGATCCCCCAACGGACGAGCGGCCCAGCCTCCCCGGCGAAGAGATCCCGAAGCCGCGGGGATACGGGCTGTCCGAGCTCGAGCCCGATGCGGGCGGCATGGAAGCGAATGGCGACCGCCAATGGATCGGAGCCCGAGGTCAGCGGCTCGAGCAGGGCGTAGGCGCGCTCGAGCTCACCCTCCTTGGCCAACTGCCAGCCGACCCGCAGGGTGCTCAGCCGGCGGACCGATGGCGGCACCTCCTCGCTGCTGAGGCTCGGAGAGGACCATTGGCGTAGCTGGGCTTCGTCGAGGGGAGCGGTCCAATTGCTGGCCACCAGGGTAAACAGGGCTAATGTGAACACGGGCGACGGCTCCTCTCCCGAGTATCCTCGGTTGTGGGACCAGGATAGGAGCCGCCGTGAAAGTCAGCAAAAAACGCGCCGCCCAGAGGCGGGGGCTATCCCGGTCCGGTGAGCAGCAGTGGCCTAGTGCTGCGACTGAGGCGTAATGCTCCATCGTATCCGTTCGCCCTGAGCGGATTCACTCACTCAAAACAAACGGACACTTAGATCGATGTGCCTCGGTCGAGGTACTAGGGCCCCGCGCGGCCCGGCCGCAGCTCGTAGATCTGCACCGTCTCGAACGGGGTGCGACGTCGGGCGATCTCCTCCACCCGCCAGGCGCCGGCCTGTAGCAGCGCGTGCAGACGCTGCGTGTCCGCGATGGTCGAGTAAACGAGCAAGATGCGGCCACCGGGGGACAGGTAGCCGGGCGCTTCGTTCAGGAAGCGCTCGAGCAGGCGTGCATCCGGGTCGAAGAGGGCCCATTCAAAGGGCGTGCGCGCCGTGCCCTCGAGGTAGGGGGGATTGAAGATGATCAGGTCGAAGCGTTCCCCATCGGGCAGCGGGTCAAAGAGGTCCCCCTCGAGGACCGTGACGTTGTCGACGCCGTTGCGCCGGCAATTCTCGCGGGCACAGACGACCGCCGCCGGGTTGAGGTCGACCGCTGTCACGCGCGCCGCGTCGGCCGCAGCCACCACCGCCTGCACGCCGGAGCCGGTGCCGAGATCGAGGACCGTCTCCCCCCGGGCGACCCCGAGATGTGCGGCGAGCAGCTCGCTGGTCAGGAAATGTTTGGGGTTGAACACCTCGGCGGTCACCAAAAAGGATCGGCCGGCCACGCGAACCCGCTTGGGGGCCCAGCGTTGGATCAGGCCGACCAACCGGCTCGCGACGTTCTGGCGGAGTTGGGAGATCGACATGGTGGTCCTCGCTCGCAGGGCTCGTCAACGGTTCGAGCCGGGGCTCAAGCCAGCACCGCCCGGCCGAGCATCAACCCGCCCCAGACCGCCAAGAAACCAACCAAGAGATTGGCCCCGACGTTGGTCGCCGCCGGGAGCCAAGCCCCCTCGGTGACGTAGCGCATGGTCTCGTAGCCGAAGGTGGAGAAGGTGGTGAAGGCGCCGAGGAAGCCCACCGTCACGGGCACCCGCCACTCGGGGGGGATGACTTCGCTGCGCAGGACCAACTGCATGAGTAGGCCGAGCAAGAAACAGCCGACGACATTGACCACCAGGGTACCGTAGGGGAAGCCCTCACCGAATTGGCGTTTGATCAGCCGGCCCACGCCATAGCGCGCCAGGGTGCCGAGGGCGCCCGCCAACGCGAGGAGGAGGATCTGGCGCACGAGCTCTCCTGATCATCCCCCCGGACGAGGCAAGCACGGCTCGACTCTAGCGGATTGCCCGACGGGCCGAAAGCGTCCGAGCTCAGGTCTTGGCCACCGCCACTTCGAACACGGCGGTCGCGTCCTCGTTGTCGGCCAGCCAACGGATGCCTGCCTCGCAGTAGCCGTCGCCACCCTCGTGGACGTGCACCACTCGGCCTTCGATCTCCAAGCTGCCGCCCCCGGGGAGATGCACCGCGAAGACCAGGCGGTCCCCAGGCTGCACGCGATCGGAAAAACGGATTCGGATACCGCCGAGGCTGACGTTCACACACCGTGCCCGGTTTCCGGCCAACTCCGGAACGCGCACGTTGACCGAGCGATCAACCTCAAAACGATGATACCGACGGGGAACTGGCCAATCGGCCAACGAGTGAGCCACCATCCACCACCTCCACTGACCACCACCAAGGCCCAGGGCGCTGCTGCGCAACGCCGCCTACTGATCAGTGTACTATGGTGGGCCGATTTGTCGACCCTTGGTGCGGCTCGGCCGCCTAGCGGCTGCGCCTGCGCCAGCGACGCAGGATCCCGAAGCCGATCAGCATCAACCAGGGGAGACCGCGGGCCGGGGTCGTGGCGTTGCAACGGCAGCCGTCCTCGGGCACCCCGGGTTCCTTGCGGTCCTGTCCTGGGCAGACGTCGTTCCCGCCGACGCAGCTGCCGCCCGCGCACTGGTCGCCCTCGGTGCAGGAGTCCCCGTCGTTGCAGGGCAGGGTGTTGAAGTCGTTCACGCAGCCGAGCTGCGGATCGCAGGTGTCGTTGGTGCATTCGTTGTGGTCATCGCACAGGCCCGGGTCGGCGACGCAGGCGCAGCCCTCACCGCTGCAAGGGGGCACGCAGCCCGGGATCGGTGGGTTGAAGCAGCCGCTGGCGGGGTCGCAGCTGTCGGTGGTGCAGGGGTCGTCATCATCACAGGCGC
>JAUUZB010001160.1 GCA_030590185.1 Deltaproteobacteria bacterium | reverse complement strand
GAAGGTCGCGGCGGTGCTCAAGGACGTCAAGGGCAAGACCTTCCAGGTGGAGGGGCACACCGACGCGTTGCCGATCCACACCGAGGAATTCCCATCCAACTGGCACCTTGCCTCGGCCCGGGCGCTCGTCGTCCTCGATTCGATGATCAAAGCCGGCGTGCCGGCCAAGCGGTTGAGCGCCGCGAGCTTCGCCGAGCATCGTCCGGTGCGCAGCAACAAATCGGCCGCCGGCCGGGCGGTGAACCGTCGAATCGAGATCGTGCTGATGCCCTACGTGTCGCAGGTGGCGGGCAAGCGGAACTAGTCGTCCATGGTGACGCAGCCGTAGCGCTCGTCGACCCAACGCGCCCGACTCTGCCACATGAGCAGCGCGTGGGCGGTGACCACCCGCTCATCATAATCAACGTCGATCTCAGCTACGTTGGGGCTCGCCTTGGTCCAGGCCATGCAATGGTCCAGATCCCGCTCCATCACCCACAGGCAGGAACAGACCGACTTGGCGCGGTAGACCACCGCCAGCTCGATATCGTTGTTGTCGTAGCCGGCGTCGCAGCCGCCGAGCAGGAGCCCGAACAGCAGCGCCAAGGTACCAGCGAGCCATCTCATCTCACGTCCCCTTGGCCACGGCGATCACCCGGCGCAAGAACTCGTTGATCTCGAAGCTGCCGTCCCGGTCGTCGCCGGTGCGCACCACCACGAGATCCAACGACGGGATGACGACGATCAATTGTCCCCAGTGCCCGAGGGCGGCAAAGGCATCGGCGGGGACGTCCGGCCAGGGCAAGGCGGTGTTGACCCCCTCCACCTCCAGGTTCAACCACCACAGCCGCCCAGGAACGACCGGCCCCTCCCAAAAGGGATGCTCGTGCAGGAACGGCTCGCTCACCCGCGTGGAGGTCTCGACCCAGCCATCCGGTACGATCCGTTCCCCCGCCCAGCAACCGTCGTGGAGATAGAGAAAGCCGAAGCGCGCCAGGTCCCGGGGCGTGGCGTACAGCGAGGAGCCCCCTACGAAGGTGCCGGTCGCATCCCGCTCCATGGTCGCGCTCGCCATACCCAGTGGCTCGAATAGAAACACCCATGGAAAAACAGAAGCTAGGCGAGCGCCGGCCGAGCCCGCCAAGACCTTAGCCAACAACACCGTGCCGCCGGTGGTGTAAAGGAAGGAGGCCCCGGGTGAAGCTACCAACGGGTGGTCGACCACGAAGCGCGCCATGTCCCGGCGCCCCTCGCCGTAGAGCATGGCGAGCACGGAGGAGACAGCGTAGGGATCGTCCTCGTACCCTTCGTTCCAGTCGAGGCCGGAGCCTTGCTCGAGCAAGTCGGCCACCAGCACCTCGCAAACGTCCCCCTCAACCCCAACCAGGTACTTGCAGATCGGATCGAGGAGGCTGAGGTGCCCACGCTGCGCCGCCGCGCCGGTTAGGGCGTCGAGCACGCTCTTGGTCACGGACCAGCAGAGGTGCCGGGTGTCGGTGGTGAAGCCACGGCCGTACGCCTCGTAGATCAACGCGCCGCCCTTGATGAGAAGGACGCCGTCGGTGCGCACCCCAACGCGCTCAGCGTCGTCATCGTCGGTGGTCGCGGGAAAAACATAGGCCTCGAGATCGGTGATGGCGTCGCGGCTCAGGTAGGAGACCGCCACGGTTCGGTCGGGCCAGTCCTGTGCCGGCCAGGCGACATCCGTGGGACAGGGGGCCGCGAGGGCGGAGCCGCCCGCCAGCAGCGAGCCGGTGATCAGGCTGAGCCAACGCATCAGAACGCCACTCTAAAGAGAGGGACCTTCATGGCCAGACCCTGCCCGGGCGCGCCCTTGGGCCCACTGGCGAGCACCGGGTCTGGATAACGCGTCAGGTAAGCGGTGGCGGTGGTGACCGCCGGCAGGGAGAAGGACTCGAGCAGGACCAGCCCGACCACGCCGTTGCCCTCGAGGGAGACCCCACCGAGCACGCTCCCCACGAAGACCGCCAGGTGGCAGGCAAAGGCGGCGATCAAGGAGGGCCAGTACCGATCCTTGTTCGGGTAGGCGATCTGCCAGATGCCCCATTGCGCGGTGGTAATGATCAACGGTGGCAGCAGCGCGCCGATCAACAGCCCGATGAGCGGCCCGGCGAGGCCGTTGCCCCGGTGACCGATCCAGGATCCCAAGCCGTAGCTCGCGGCCACGCCGCCGGCGGTGGCCATCACGCCGATGCCGTAGTGCAGACCGATCGCGCCCCAGCGGGGCCGCCCGTCATCACGGGCGTCATCACGGAACTCGTCGAACTCCAGGGTCATCGCCTCGGGCTCGGGTTGCGTCGCAACCAGGTAGGCCGGCGTCGGGGCTCGGGCCGATGTCGCTGGGCCGCCAGCGGTGAACAGCAGCGAGAGGGAGAGCAACACGGGCATGAACGACCGCTTACCAGAATAGGGGTCGACGCACCACGGCGTCACTTCCCATGGCCAACCCGAGCGCGACGCGTCCCAGGGTTCACCTCACCGAAAGATTTTCACGAACAGGCCCAATAGGCCAAGCACCAACATCGCCACGCCAGCCACCAGCAGCACCGGCACCCCGACCACCG
>JAUUZB010000396.1 GCA_030590185.1 Deltaproteobacteria bacterium | reverse complement strand
TCCGATCCTCAGCGACCGGGTACGAGCGCTCCACCAAACGCTGCTCACCAGTGAGCCGACCCTGTGCGCTGAGCGCGCCCTGTTGGTCACCCGCTACTTCCGCCGCCGCGCCAACCGCACGAAGCCGATGGTCAGGCAAAAGGCCGAGGCCCTGGCGCACATCCTCGAGCACAAGCAGGTCCGAATCTTCCCCGGCGAGCTGCTAGTCGGCAACTTCACCTCCCACCGGGTGGGTGGCGGGCTCTTCCCCGAGTTGCACGGCGTGGCCATGCTGATCGATCTGTTCCGTTTTGACGATCGCGCCACCAACCCCTTTAGAGTTGGCAAGCTCGACGCCCTGCGCCTGGTGGCTGAGGTGTTGCCCTTTTGGCTGCCGCGCTTCTTGGCCACGAAGATCGGAACACGACGCGAGGCCCTGGGCTTCATCCGGGACCAGCTCGACCCGACCCTCCACCTGATCAACGAGACCGGGGGCATCTCCCATTTCGTCCCGGACTTCGCCGGGCTGCTGGCCCGCGGCACCGAGGGTTTTCGTGCCGAGGCCGAAGCACGGCTGAGCGAACGCCCATCCGGGGATCCCAAGACCGACCCACGCGCCGACTTCCTGCGCGCCCTGATCACGGTCTGCGATGGCCTGGACGCCTTTGCCGAGCGCTATCGCAAACGGGCCGCAGAGCTTGCCGCCGCCGAGCCCGACGCGAAACGCCGTGCGGATCTAGAGGGAATCGCCGCGGCCTGCGAGCGCGTGCCTCGCCAACCGGCGCGCACCTTTCAGGAAGCCCTCCAGTGTCTCGTTTTCGCACAGGTGGCTCTCAACCTAGAATCCCTCGACAACTCGGTGAGCCCGGGCCGCCTCGACCAGATCCTCTTGCCCACCTACCAACGGGACATCGAAGCCGGGAGGCTCGATCCGGCCGGCGCTCTCGAGCTGCTCGGTTGTTACGCGGTCAAGCTGTGCGAGATCGTGCCGCTGTTCTCCAAGCTGGTCACCCGCTTCCACGGGGGCCTGTTCAACGGTCAGGTGGTGGTGGTGGGCGGCACCGATGAGGTCGGCCGGGACGCGACCAATCCGCTGACCCATCTGTTCATCGAATTGATGGACCAGCTGCGCACCCGCCAGCCGAATTACCACGCACGCCTGCACCGGGGCAGCCCTGCGCCGCTACGCGATCGGATCAGCCGGGCCCTCGCGGACGGTGCGGTCTCACCAGCGCTCTACAACGACGAGGTGATCGTGCCCATCCTGCGCGCCCGCGGGGTGTCCGAGGCCCACGCCCGCGACTACGCCACGGTCGGCTGCGTGGAGCCGGTGTCAGCGGGGCGGAGTTTCTTCTCCACCGACGCCGGGCTGTTCAACCTGCCGCTCTGTCTCGAGCTGGCCCTCAACCAGGGGCGGCGCTTTGGCCGTGAGGATCGCATCGGCGCCGCCACTGCGCCGGCCGGGGCGTGCACGGGCCTAGAGGCGCTCATCGAGCTGCTCACCGCCCAGGTTCGCCACGGCCTCGACCGGATGCTCCGCGATCTCGCCGCGGTGGAGCTCGCCAACGCCCGCTTCCACCCCACGCCCCTGACCTCACTGCTCATCGACGGTTGCCTGCGCAACGCCACGGACGCCACCGGGGGCGGCGCCCTCTACAACGGCAGCGGCATTCAAGGGGTCGGCGTCGTTGAGGTCGGCGACAGCCTCGCGGCGATCCGGGCCGTCGTGTTCGAGCAGGGTCGCGTCTCCCTGGCCGAGCTGATCGCTGCCTGCCGCCGGAATTTCGCCGGCCACGAAACACTGCGCCACCGCCTGCGCAACGCCCCCAAGTACGGCAACGACGACCCGCGGCCCGACGGGGATTGCGCCCGGGTGATGGAGTTGTTCGCCGACGCCCGCGCCGGCCGCAACAACACCCGGGGCGGCGCCTACGTGGCTGGGTTCTACTCGGTCACCGCCCACCAGGCCTTTGGCGAGCTCGTCGGCGCCCTGCCCAGCGGCCGCCGGGCCGGCGAGCCGTTTTCATCCGGGATCTCCCCGAGCAGCGGTGTGCAACGGCGTGGCCCAACCGCGGCCCTGCGATCCGCAGCGAGCCTGCCCCTAGACCGCGCGCCCAACGGGGTGAACTTCAATCTCGAGCTCGCCCCATGGCTAGTCGCAGGGGACCGCGGCCGCGCCACTCTTCGAGCCCTGATCGACGGCGGCCTCGCCAGCGGCTGCATGCAGATGCAGATCAACGTGTTAGACACCAAGATCCTGATCGCCGCCAAAGACAACCCCGGCGCCCACCCGGGCCTGTTGGTGCGAGTCTCCGGCTACTCAGCCTACTTCGACGATCTCAGCCCGGCCATGCAGCAGGAGATCATCGAACGGACGGTGTACGAGAGCGCCGGTTGACGACACCGCCTCCGTGGCCACCCCGGGAAGTGGCATATAGTAGTGCCTGACACTACTATATATGCACCGGAGCGAGACGTGAGCGGCTCGCGTAGGCTCCCAAAAAAAGACACCAAAGAAACGTCAGGGCGCACTCAACCCCGAGTCTCCTTCTCAATCCACTCGAGGAACGCCGGATTCCCAGCCTGAATCGGCAACGCGATCACACACGGACAGTCGTAACTATGCAATTTCTTAACCTCATCGATCAGCCGCTCCACCAACGCCGTGCGCGTCTTGAGGATCATCGCGGTCTCGACGTCGCGCTGCACCTTGCCCTCCCACCAGTACATCGAGGTGATGCCGGGCAGGATGTTCGCGCAGGCGGCCAGCCGCGCCTCGACCATGGCCGAGCCGATGGCCTCGGCCTCCTCCGGCGACGAGGTCGTGATGTAGATCCAGCTAGCGTCGCTCATCTTCGCACCCTCCTCGGGATCGTCGACTCAGGCCACCATCCGCACCCGCTCGTCCCGGGCGATGCTCAGCTCGAGGAGGAGCTTCTCGGTGGTCTCGAAGATGTTGGGCCGGCCGAGCTTGGCGAGTTGCGAGCTGACCCGAAAGGTCCCCTGGCGCTGTTGCAAAAGCGTACCGAGAGCAGGCGCGCCGAGCCGCCCGCGGGCGTCACATGAGGCGATCTGACCGCGACGCATGAAGATCCAACCGTTGGCGCCCGCCGACTCCACCCGGATTCCAGCGGACCGTCCGGCGCGGCTGAGCCAGAGCCACAGGTCCACGAGGGGCCAACTCTCCAGGTCGCCTTCCATGTCGCAATATGAGCTAGCCGATTTGATCATAGTCGAGCCTCCGTGAGCTGTACCCCCAATGGATCATGCCCTGGGCACGGCCGCCAGTTTTTGGGAAATGGCGACGATGTAGGGCGCGATCGCACCTGGCGACCGCCGGCCGGCGCCCGTGATCAGGCCCCGACAAACCCCAACCCAAACCCAAACCCAGGCGCCCGCCGGGACGGTTGATCCAACGCCACGCCTCAGCCATCACCCTTGTGGAGGCCCCCCATGCAGATCCCGATCTACCAAGTCGACGCCTTCACCAACGCCCTGTTCGGCGGCAACCCAGCGGCGGTCTGCCCGCTCGAGGCGTGGCTCCCGGACGAAACCCTGCAGCGCATCGCCGCTGAGCTGCGAGCTGCTGGGTGAGCGGGTAAAGATCAGCGGGGAGGCGGTGCTCTCTCTGGAGGGCACGATTCGAGTGGGCTAGTAGCCGACCGCCTTGAAGATGAACGGATAGTTGACCACCACCTCGCCGCCGCGGGGCTTCGGGAAACGCCAACCCTTGATCTTGCCCATGATGCAGCTGACCGCCGAGGAGGAGCTCAGGCTCGAAAAGGCCTGACGCACCGTGCGCACCGAGCCGCTGGTCGAGATGGTCCACTCCACCTGCACCTTGCCGGACAGGCCCGGGGAGCGCAGCAGCTCCCGCTCGTAGCAACGTTGGATCTGGCTGATCCCCTTGTTGATCACTTTTTGGATCTCGTCGCGGTCGAGGCTGCCCTGGCCCGCGGCCCGCATCGCCTTGGGTACCTTGGTGACCATGCCGCCGACCTTGCGCGTACCCTTGCCGCCGGCGAGTCGACCGGCGCCGCCGGAGCCGCCACGCAACAGGGCCAAGGCGCCCTTGGTCACCGGACCGCCGCCACCGCCGCCCACGGAGATGCGCGAGGTCGGCATGCGGCCCATCAGACTCGAGACCCGAAAGCCGCCCTTGGCCCCGGGCACCCGTGCCGCCGAGAGATTCGACACCGCCGCCACCGCGGCCGCGGGCCCGGGTGCGGCAGAGCTGCCACGCTTGCTCAACAGACCGAGCACGCCCGCCGAAGCGCCGGAGGTGCCACCGGCCCGAGCGCGCTTCTTGGTCGGAGCGGCCTCCATGTTCGGCTTGGCCTCTTGCTTGACCTTGGCCTTCTCCGGCTCCGGCTTGTCCGGCTCCGGCTCCTCGAGCTGCATGTCCTCCACGCTGACGGCGACCTCGATGAACTCGCCCGTGGAAACGGCGGTCTCCGCGGAGCCGGCGGTGAAGACGGCGAGCGCGATGAAGACCACCAGATGGAACCCCAGGGACCCACCGATGGCCCGGGCGCCGAGGGGGCTCGGCTTGAGGGGCGCCAGGACGCGAGCGAAGGGGCGCAGCTTCGGGCTAACGTGGGCGAATTGCTCCGCCGACGTGAGCTTGGCCGGCGGGGTCACGTAACGAACGTGGTAGCTGTAGGGCGAATCATCGAGGTCGAGAAGCTCGCCGCTCTTGAGCGTGGCCACCAGGATTCCACGGCGGTTCTTGCGCTCGGCGCCCTTGAGCGCGAGGGTCTCGGGCCCGCGCTGCAGCACGCCCTTGGCCCCCTTACGGAATTGCACCTCGCAGGTGGCCCCGCGGCCGACCTTGAGCATGCGAACCCGGGGCCGCAGGTCCTTGGACTTGCGCCGTCGCCTGATGCCGAGCTTGGGACCTACCCAATAGGTATCGCCCGCGCGCAGCAGGCTGACGTCGATGACGCGCTCACCGCGGCTGGCGATCACCTCCACCACCTTGGCCGGCGCGCCCTCGGCCACCACGTCATCTTCGTCCAACAGCCGCCGGATCAGAGAGTAGGCCGGGACGAAGGTGTCATCCGCGTCTTCATCGTCGTCATCATCATCGTCCGAGCCCGTTGAGGCGAACTCGGCGGCAGGGAAGTCCTTGGGGACCTCCTCGACGGCCCCCCCGCCACGGGGCGCGGGCTTTGACAGCTGGGCGCCGGACTTGGATTTCGACTTGGCCTTGGATTTGGATTTCGGTTTGGACTCCGGCCCCGAATCGAGCTCCGCTAGCTGTTTGACCAACCCGGCCGCTGATGCGTCGATG
>JAUUZB010000365.1 GCA_030590185.1 Deltaproteobacteria bacterium | reverse complement strand
GACCAGCGACAGCAGCCGTACCACCGCGCAGAAGTCGGAGCCGGTGTAGAAGCTATTGACCTCGGGCCCCATCGGCTCGGCGCCGCAGCGACCGGCGAAGAAGCGCATGTCGATCGACAGGCGGTACTCCGGCAGGGCGATCAGCTTCCAGGCATCCCCAGCGCCGAGCACCGAGACCCGCACCGGCACGGTCCCCGGCCGGTAGTCGAGGGTGGCGTAGCGATAGACGCCCTTGCCTGGGTAGTGATGGGTGTTGGCCTGTTCGGCGACGATCTGCAGCGGCTTGCTGTCGGGCTGCTCGGGATCGATCTTGAACTTCATGGGCTGCCCTTGACCGGGGGCGATGGCCAGCAGGCGTACCCGCACCGCTCCGCGATGGGCGCCGAGGTGGGTGTCCCTGGGACTCAGCTCATAGGCGCGGTAGCCCTGGGAGCGAGACAGCGCCTCGGCAAAGGGGCGCAACAGGCCGGTGGGATCGGCCGACGAGACCTCCGAGGTGGTGCCGTTGGTGTCCTTGGCATACAGCGCCAGCGTGTTGCCGTAGGCGGCGCCAAAGCGCAGCAGGTAGAACTGAAAGCGACCGTCGTTGTGGGAGGTCATGCCATCGAGGTAGGGCTGCGGCGGCTCCGCGCGATGGCGCGCCGGCTCACACTTGCCGTCGGTCAAGAAGAAGATCACCTGGGAGACACCGGAGCGATAACTGCGGTTGAGAAGGTCGCGGGCGCGGCGCAGCGCCGGCCGGCAGGGGGTCGCCCAGGCCTCTTCGTACTCCGCCCCGAGACGGTCGAGGTAGGTCATCAGGGCGGCGCGGTTTCGGGAGAGCGGCGCGATCGGTTGGACGTCGGCGCCCTTGTGGGTGAGGCCGATGACCGTGGCTTCGTCGGAGTCGTCGAGCATGCTGAGTAACGACTTGACCGCGAAGGTCGCGAGTCGGTCCGGGTCGGTGCCCCGCATGCTGCCGGAGTTGTCGATGATGAACACCACCTGGGCCTTGCGGGCCTGGGTGACCGCCGAGGTCGGCTGGGCGAGAACGGGGGTCGCCGCCAGCGCAGCCACGACGACCATGACGAGCGAGAACCGCATTCCCGATGTTCTCCGGAGCCCGTCCCGTGTCCTGGTATGGGGCAGGCGTACCCGCCGGGAGTATAGTAAGGGTCCGATTGGGAACCTAGGGCGTGTTGTTTCGGTGGCGGGGTGCACGGACAGGTCGGGATGGTTTTCGCGCTATGAATCCATCGGGGTGCTATGATCAAAGCGACCCGTTCTCATGACGAGCGGAAGATTCAAGATTGCAGTTGCCGGGGGGGTGTTCTGCCTGTTGACGTCGACCTGCGTGCTGCGAACGTCGCCCCTCCCCAAACCGGACGCCGTGGATCCCTACTGGACGCGCGAAGGCATCGAGACCTCCTTGACGATTCACGGGCGAGATTTTTCGCCCCGCCGCCACGCCAGCTTCGTTGAGCCGGGCCGCTCTCGCCTGAGCGTCGAGTTCACGGCATGGATCGGTGATCATGCCCTCGCGGACGTCACCTTTGTCGATTCCGAAACCCTTACCGCCACCCTGATCGCCGGCCTCGGCGAAGGCTCCTACGACCTCACGGTGATCGACCCAGCGGGTCAATCGGGCACCCTGACCACGGCCTTTACAGTTCTGACGCGGCAACCGCCAAACGAGGACGCGGATGGTGATGGTTGCCCCGACGAATCCGACGAGCATCCGTTCGTCGACGGACCGGACACGGATGGCGACGGCACCGACGACGATTGTGACCCCGACGACGATGGCGACTCGGTCAACGACGACGTCGACATCGCCCCCCTCGACCGCTTCCGCTGTGGAGACGCCGACGCGGACACCTGTGACGACTGCGCGGTCAGCGGTGGGCCCCCGCTGGTGAATGATGACGGGCCGGACAGCGACGGTGACGGTGTCTGTGATCAGGGTGGGGCGTTGCTCGAGATCTTCGAGGCGCCCCCCTTTGGCGACGGCACTGCCTTTGCGTTCCTGGTTGACTATGCCGGGAAGATCTACCTCGGCCCGACTCGCGATGGCAGCGGCGCGGTCCGCGTCAACCCCGATGGCTCGGCGCCCGAGAGCATCTCCTTTGCCTTCGAGCCAGAAGTGGGCGAGCACGTCAACAGCTGTGACCTCCCCCCCACCTGCACGCCCCCCTATCCCAGCATCGGCCACACCGGATGCACGTTAGGCTCAGCCGAGTGTGGACCGGACAACGAGAACGGGCGTGGCCTCTTCTGGTCCGGGCGGATGGGGGGCAATGAATGGCTCGCCATCGCCGGCAGCCTCGTCGGAGAACGGCTGCGTTATATCTATATGACCACCGATACCGGTGTGTCGCTCAGCCTGGCCTACCTTCGTATCGATGCGGTCTTGGGTGGGGCGACCCGGAGTGTCTCGGCGGCTCACTTCTTGGGCGGCGACCTATACATGGGACTCCCCGACCAGGGAGGGCGTCGACCGTATGTCGTGGTGCTCGAGACCGAGCCCACCAACCCAGGCTTCGCGGCGATACCCCCGGACGACATCGAGTCCCTGCACGCTGAAGATATCGTTCGAATCGGCCTAGACGGCACGCCACCGAATCCGGATCCCACCGGCACCCTGATCATCGATTGGATCGGCGAATTTTCGGAGCGCCTCTACCTGGCCAACAATGGCGGTTGTGCCCGGGCCACCGTCGCCGCACCGAGACAGCCGGGGGATTTCGTGGACTGCACACCCTCGGCCGCTGCCTACGCCGCCGAGGAGTCGATCGCGACCGGCAAGATTGCGGACATCGAACCGGCGGACCGAGCCACCCCCCAGATGGCGGCGTTTGGCGGCCGGCTCTACATGGGGCGAAACACGACATCAGGGCCCCAACTCTGGTCGTGCGAACCAGGCCAGGACAGCCATTGCGATCCAGAGGACTGGAGCTTGATCGCGAGCAGCCCGGTTCACGACAACCTGTCGCAGTTCGACAATCCGAACAACACGAGGGTGACTCTCATCGTGGCCACCCCAACGCACCTCTGGGTCGGCTTTGACAACAGCGTCGACGGCCTCGTGGTCTTTCGTTCCGCCACCACCAACCCGACCGTGCGGGCCGATTTTAGCGGCAACCTCGGCTGCTCCGCCGCTGGCCATCCGACGACCTGCGAGGGGCTATCGAAAAATGGATTCGGCGCGGCGGACAACAGCCGAATACTCGATAGCGCAGCCATCGACGTTGGCGGCCAAGAATTCCTCTACCTCGTCACCGGCGACGGGGCGAGCGAAGTGCGCGTGTTCCGACTGCACGACTGATCGAGCGGCTCGAAGCCCAGAACGCGGCGCTCAACGAGCGGCTCGGGAAACTCGAGCGGCTCGGAAAATTGAATGCTGCGCAACGTCGGCCCGCGGGCCCGAAGGGTGCAGGTCGCCAGCGCCCGGACCCCGCCCGGACCTACGCCTTCCCGGTGGGCGACGCTGCCCAGCGAGGGCCGGCCGATGCCTGGGTCACCCTGGTGATCGTCTCGGACTTCGAGTGTCCCTTCTGCAATCGGGTCCGCCCCACCCTCGACCAGCTCGAGGAACGCTACGGCGACGACCTACGCATGGTCTTCAAGCACAACCCACTGCCCATGCATCGCAACGCCCTGTCGGCGGCACACGCCGCCGAGTGTGCCGGGGACCAGGACCGCTTTTGCGAGATGCAGGACGCCCTTTTCGAGAACCACCGGCGTCTCGGGACCGAGGCCTACGTCGAGATGGCCCAGGCCATCGGCCTGGACGGGGCGGCCTTTGGGGAGTGTGTGGCGAGTCAGCGTCACGGGGCGCGTATTGCGGCGGACCAACGAACCGCGGTGTCACTCGGGGCCCGCGGCACCCCCGCCTTCTTCGTCAACGGCCGGTACCTGAGCGGTGCCCAACCGTTGACGTCGTTCACCACGTTGATCGATGAAGAGCTGGCCAAGGCCAAGCGGAGCCGCGTGGCCCGCGGCTCTTACTACGATGACGTCGTAGTGGCGAAGGGCGCCGAGCAACTCTAATCAGTAGCTCAGTCGTTGCCGACGGTCTCGGCCAGGGCTCGTTCGACGTGATCGGGCGCGCTGGTCGAGGCCGCGGCAACGGCGTTGACCGCCGGAGCTGCCGCCAAAAAAAGTATGCAACGATGGAGGCGTCCGGCAACACCGTGCCTACCTCATTTGTTCATTTCGCGGAAGATCGCCTTCTTCTCGTTGAGATCCGCGAGCCGTTTTTGGGCATCCTTGATCAGAGCCTTGGCCTTCTTAACTTTCTTTGCGGTGACGGTCAGCCTGGCACCCCCCTCCACCTCTTCGTAGGCGACCTTCGTCCCCTCGAGGATGACGACGCAGGCCGAAGCGCGATCCCCGGTGACGCCGGGGAATTTGAGCGCGTCGATCGGATCCTCGGCGTGTTCGGTAGCACCCGCGACGTACCTGGCGTTCTGCCGGATACTCGAGACCTCGTGGTCGACCTCGTCCGTAATGGTGAGCACGTAACCCTTCTTGTTCTTGGCGAGGGCGACCTCTGAGGTCGTCGCATTGCCTGGACAATCCTTGGTCATGTCTTTCTCCCAGGGTTTGTCCTCAGCGACGGCGGCCGGCTCAGCGGGCGCGGCCGGCTCGGCGACAGTGGGAGCCTCCGGGACAGCCGGCTCCGTGCCCTCTTCGGCGGGAGGCAGCTCGCAGCTCACCAACGAAAGGATCGCACCTGCACAAATCAAAACCCACAAAACCCGTGTCATCGCTGTTCCTCAGTTCCGGGCGTCATGCCCGGAGGCATCATAGACAGGATCGGCTCACTTGGAAAAGTCGTATGGCTGTCTTCTGCTCACATTTCGATCCGCAGGCAACCCATTCGGCAAGCCGAGAGAGCGGAATGTGAGCTCGAGGGCTGGTCGAAGGGTGATTGTGGCTCTCGAACGAAGGTTGGCGGCCGCGTTCCGAGCACGCGGCGCTTGCTTGGTTGAACAATCCATGTTTCTCAATCCGATCTCACCAGCAGCAAAGAAGAGAACATGACCAAGAGACTCCTCATCCCCGCCGGTGCATTTGCCGCACTTCTCTGTGCTAACGCCTCCTGCGGCGGTGAGGAGTGTGGCGTCGGTACCGTTGCGGTCGACGGCAAGTGCGTGCCCAGCTCGAATCTCTGCGCGGACGGTGAGGTCTGGGCCGACGGCGCCTGTCAGCCCGCCACGGACGGCTGCGGCGACGGCTTCTCGAACATCGACGGCACCTGCGTGCCCACGGACGAGCTTTGTCCGGCGACTGAGGTCTGGGACGGCGCCACCTGCGTGGCCGCGGGCTGCGCACCCGGTACGACAAACGTCAGCGGCACCTGCGTGCCCACCGAACAGCTGTGCCCGGCCGTCGAGGTGTGGGACGGAGCAGCCTGCGTGGCCACTGGCTGCGTACCAGGTACGACAAACGTCAACGGCGCCTTC
>JAUUZB010000370.1 GCA_030590185.1 Deltaproteobacteria bacterium | reverse complement strand
TCACCTCGACTAGGGCGTTGGCGTCCCAGCTCTCGGCCACGATGAGGATGCCGTGGACCCCGCCCGGATAAGGATCCTGGGTCGAGCCCAAGCTACCCCGATAGAAGCCCACGTCACGACCCTCGGAGCTCTGCGCCTCGACCCGCAGACCGTTCTCGTCCTCGTCTTCCTCGTCACGGTCGATCCCCAGCCACTCCCCCTTGGCGAGTATCGCCGACGCGAGCGGACCGGTGCAGACCATTTGCAGCGAGGGAGCTTCGACCTCGATCTCGGGATAGTCCCCCCGGAGCGCCTCGAGATCATCGGCCAGGCCCGCGACGATCGTCTCCGCCTCCCCGATGCGATCCATCAAGGCACCGAAGGGGATGCCCTCCTCGTGGTCACCGTTGCCGGTCACCTCGCGGATGACCGCGCCGAGCACCAACGCGGTGATCTCCCAATCGTCCTCCTCCGCGCTCTCCACGTCCGCCGCCGCAATCAGCTGCACGGGCGAGCCGACCCTCCCGGCCAGCTCCCATAGGCTCTCCACTGCTTCGAGGGAGGCCTCGGAGATCACGTGACCAAAAAGCAAAACCGCGCGGGTCTCAACGGGGTAATCCTGCTCGATCGCCATCATCGCACCCCCAGCTTGGCGTGATGACCCATTATATGGGACCCGGGAAGTCGGAGAAACGAAATCCAGCATTTCCGGGAGACCCCATCCGGGCCTCGAGCGGTTGGCCTATTCGCTGCCGAGACTCACAACGCCCCCCAGCGGATCGTCATCCCGGCCTCGTCGATGAAGTGGAGCTCGCCCGCGCCCTCTGGGTCTGGGCCGGAGAGCTCCTCCTCTTGGGGCACGTAGATCGTGTAGGCGGTGCTGCCCAGGGAGACGCGCCGCACCACCCGGTGCATGCCTCGCTTCTCATCCTCCGGATTGCCCCAGCAGGTCTCGAAGTCGTTGGCGAGCAGCCAAAGCGGCGAGCGATCGAGGTTGAACTGCACGAAAAGCAGATAGTCCCCCTGTTCGAGCAGACCGCCCCCCCCACGGGCCCGCGGGGTCCAGGGGCCTAACTCATGGGGGCCAGCGTAAATCGTCGCCGAGGTGCAGCCGGATAGCCCCGGGGTTCCGAGGCAATCGTAGTTGTCACGGAGCTGAGACTCGCTGGCGCCCGCGACCAGGCTGTGGATCCCGGTGCCGTCCGACTCGCGCCGGTCGGTCGATGCGTCGAGGCCGAGGAAGGAGAAGACGCCTCCGCTGATCATCGAGGCGAGGAAGTCGGTGCCGCGATAATCCTCGAGGATATAGGGCACCTGCTTCTGTTCCTTGGAGCCGATGTAGCTCTGGATGGTCGCGACGTACTCGATGTTCTGGCGTTCGAAGCCGATCATTTCGCAGACCTCACCCTCTTCGATCGGCCCCTCGAGCCACGCCTCCACGGAGTAGTTGTTCGGCCCGGCGGAATCGAATTCCCGGGAGATACCCGGCAGGCGCCCGAGGTCCACGAGGCTGAAGAAGATCTGCAGCCGGTAATCGGTCGGCACCAGGCCTGCGTACGACTGTTGGAAGTTGACCAGAACGCGCACCACCTCGCTGTCACCGGTGGCGTCACGGGATTGGAGTCGAAGCTCGTTCTGTCCCGGCACCAGGGTGGCCTGTGCAGACCACTCGGTCTCCTCGGTGGCGCAGACGAAGGGAGAGCCATCGAGCAACAACGAACCGCCAGCCGGCTTGGTGCCGAACAGCGTTACCCGGGCCTCGTCGACCAGGGTCGCGACCCCGGGATCTACGATGGGCGGCCGCGGCGCAGGGCGCGTCGCTTGGATTTGGATCGGGGGCAGGGCGAACCGGCCGCCGGTCGCGTTGCGGGTGGCAAAGGTGAGCTGGTTGGCGCCCTCGCGCAGGGGGAGGGTGGAGGACCAGGTGGCGTCGTCGTTGAGGGCGACGATTTCGTATTCCACTTCTCCTTCGTCGGTAACCCAGACCGAGGTCCCGGCCTGCTTGGTGCCGTCGATGAAGACCTCTTCGCCTACCACCGAGCTCGGTGCGTTGGCCGTCAGCTGGGTCGGGTCCGGTAGATCCGCGAGCGCCCCGGTGGTGAAGGTCCAGCTGTAGTCGGGGCTGTTGAGGCCGAGATTGCCGACCCCATCCGGGATGAGGAATGGATCGACCGTGACCGTGTAGGTGGTGTCCACGTCCAACGGCGGCGTCAGCGGTCTCCAGCGCAGGGCGTTGGCAAAGGGGCTGTCTTCGATGAGGCCGGATATGTCCACGCCACCGGTCGCGACCACGATCCGGCCAATCGCTACGCCGAAGATCGGCTCGTCAAAGGCGATCTCGATGACCGCGTTGGTCGGGATGTCGATGGTCGGCGGGTCGCCTACCCCGGGGGCAGGCGGATAGCGGCTCACGAACCGTGGCCCGGTGGTGTCGTACCGAATCGCAAAGGTGATCGGATCGCTGGTGCGACCCTCCTCATCCTCGGCGAGCAGGGTGAAGTCGTAGATGGCATCCGCGGCCGGGATGACCAGGGTGTACTCCCACTCGGTCTCGTCATCGGTGGGCCAGATGCGCTCGTCGTTGAGGAACAGGCCGGCGGCGATCGGCTTGGTGCCGCCGATGAGGTGGGTTGTCTCGGTGGTCACCGCGGTGGGCAGGGTTAGGGTAGGGCTCTCGGGGCAGGGGCGGTCGTAGAAGATCGAAGCGGTGACGGCCTTCTTGCTGATCAGCCCCGTCGGCCCCTCGCTGTGCAGCTCAATGGCGTTGTCCCCCAACACCAGGGCCAGGTCGTACTCCCAGCTCGTGCTCTCGTCCGCCGCTACGATTTCCTCACCTTGGTTGAGTACCGCCGCGCCCTCCGGCTTGGTGCCGCGCAGGGTCTGGCGGGAGATGGTGGTCGGTGATTCCACCGGCTGCAGGGTGGGTGCCTTTGGTTGGACGATGATGTCATCGAGGCAGCCGCCCACGCCGAGGGCGGTCGACGCAGCGACGAGGATCGAGAGGCACGCGTCGCACAGGGGGCGCAGCGGGTGGCGGCGTGCTCGTCGCGACGACTCGAAGGATCTCATGGCCAGGTGCTCCTCAACGCTGAGCAGAGAATCATTGGTGACGGGCCGTTAAATCCCATAAAATTACTCGGAGTTAAACCCGTCTACTCAGGAGAGAGCCATGCTACACCCCCGGCGTCCCCAGGTCATCCTCCCCGGTGCGTTGGCGTTCGTGATGGCGTTGGCGACGGGCGCGCCGGCCTTTGGTCAGGCCGAAACTCTGGAGGTCACCTTTGACCTCGCGGAGTACAGCCAAAACGGCATGACCTGCTTCGGTCGGGGTGGCATCAACGACGACGGGCAGCCCTCGGGGCGTGAGAACTACGTGCACGTCACGGTGGTGTGGCTCGAGGATGCCAGCGGCAACTACATCACCACCCTGTATCGATGGGGTCGCACCTACGTCTACAACCTAGAGCTATGGGCCGCCGCGTCGGATATGGCTCTCGACGGCATCACCGAGTCAACGCCCACCAGCGACATCACCGCCACTCCGAACGCCACGATCGCCGCCCAGGCCTTCCACAACTTCTCCACCTCGGCCCAGGATATCTCGTGGCTGCCGGACGGCGACTACGAGATCTGGTTCGAGACGAGCATCTGCGAGCTCGCCGACGAGTACCGCTCCAGCGCCAACACCTGGGAGTCGGTCTACACCAGCTTCACTTTCACCAAGGGTGACACCGCTCAGAACAGCGTGCTGCTCGGCAGCTCGGCGCCCTTCAACAACGTGACGGTCGACTTTGATGTCCCGGTCGACGCCTTCCCGGCCGCCTGGGCGGGGGTGGATCAATGGTTGATGCCATCGGTCACCCCGGCGGAGGCTTCCACCACCCTCAACGCGGTGGTCGAGGATGATAACGGCACGCCCACCGTGCAGTGGACCCAGGTGTCGAGTGAGCCGGCGGGTCGGACCGCGGTCATCAACAGCGCGACCTCGGCGTCGACTGGCGTGGATTTCACCGCCGCGGGGATCTACACCTTCGAGGTCAGCGCCGACGACGGCGTCAACGCTCCGACCACCGACCAGGTGGTGGTCTACGTCAACACCCACCGGGTTGACTGCACCCACGACTCGGAGGTGAACAGCAGCGCCGGCAACTACAGCCAGAACATGGGCACCATCGATGGGAACTTTGGCCCGTGGGTGTTCATCTGGGGATCCCCCGCCTGCGACGCCAGCCACTCCAAGGGCTACTTCCGTTTCCCGGTCGGCTCGGTGGTCACTGGAAACGTCGAGTTCGCGCGCCTGCGCCTCGCCAAGGGTGAGTTCAGGGTGGACGACACCCTCTACCACGACTTCTACTTTCTCACCGATGCCGAGGATGACTGGAACACCACCTTCAGCACCTCCATCGACTGGGAGGCGACGATCACCTTTGAGAATCAACCGGTCAGCGACGGTGACCCCGCGAACATCGGTGGGGCCAGCGGCGATCAGTTCATCGGGTCGTTTCAACACGAGAACTGCTTGAGCCGGCACGCCTACGTCGATCCCGCCGGCACCCCCGGCCCGGCGAGCGAGTGCCCCGGTTGGGTCGTCGTCGACCTCGACCCGACCGTGATCAACAATCACGACGACAACGGCGAGTGGAGCTTCTTCGTGCACAACCCAACCTGCACCAACGGCATGGGGATCGGCGCCAAGGAGAATGTCATCAACTCGCACGTCCTCGTGGTCGAGCACTGGCAGTCCACGGTCAACCAGCCGCCGGTCGCCGATGCCAGCGCCACCACCGACTTCCACAGCGACGGCGACGGCTCCGGTAACGAGATGGTCACCCTCGACGGGACCGCCTCGGGCGACGACGTCGGCATCGTGACCTATGAGTGGCGCTCGCCCCCTGGCGGCACCGTGCTCGGCGCGAGCGGCGTGGCCGACGGGGTGCAGGTGGTCTTGCCCCTCGGCGTCCATGACATCGAGCTCACGGTCATTGATGGCGGCGGTCTGTCGTCGACCTCCACGGTGCAGGTGGTGGTCGAGGACCGTTTCCATCCCAACCGGGATTCGAGCGAGGCGGGGGCGTTGAACGCCAGCCCCACGGCCTACGCGGATCTCTTCGCCTACACCGCCTCCCCCGGCGGCGACTGGTATGTCATTGACCTCGCCGTGGGCGGTGACCTGACCATCGACCTGACCATGGTCGGTGGCAATCTCGACCTCGAGCTGCTCGACAGCGGTCTGACCAGCCTCGATAGCTCCGCCGCGGGCGCCGGTACGTTGACCGAGTCGGTCTCCGCCGCCGGCTTGAGCGCCGGGACGTATTACCTCGAGGTTGAAGCGCCGGGCGGGACCAGCGACGCGAGCACCTACGAGCTCACCGTGACCGTCAGCGGCGCCGTCCTCACGGTGACCTTGAACCAGAGCTCCGGCGTGGAGAACGTCGGCAC
>JAUUZB010000130.1 GCA_030590185.1 Deltaproteobacteria bacterium | reverse complement strand
TGGATGCCAGCGCCACGGGGGTTGTCGCTGTCCGGCTCGGCCAGCCACATGATGCGACACGACGAGCGGAAGGGCTCGTGGCCTTCGTAGACGAGCTCGATCTCCGCCTCGTCAGCGAGGCTCAGCTCCTCGGCGCGTTTCAATTTCATGAAACAGCCGCCCGAGGAGATGTTGATCCCCTCGCCCTCGATCACCTGCTCGGAGTCGCCGCCGGGGCGTCGCAGGGTCGCGGCAAAGACCGCCCCGTAGCGCGCGTGCTGGCGTTCCCACCAGCGCAACCCCGGGTTGTGGAACGGGGAGCGTACGCTGCTGCGCAGGAAGTACCAGAGGAAGAACACAAACAACAAGTTGAGCTCGAGCAGCAGCCGGGGCCGCAGGTCGCCGAGCCAGATGGCGAGCATCACGTTCGAGATCAGCAACGAGCCGATGTGGCCGACGATCAAGTACCAACCCCAGCGCCGCACCTTGAACACGCCGTAGGCGACCACCGGGTAGAGCACCATGAATAGATAGTGGTGGGGGTAGAGGGTCTCCGTGACCCAGTAGCCCTCGATGAAGGTCGCCAGCGCGGCCAGCAGGTAGCCGGTGGCGACGACGTAAAGTCCGATCGGTTTTTTCACGGTTCTACGGCTCAGATCTCTGCGCGCCTATGGGCGCGGCCCCGTCTCCTTGTATAATGCCATCGGAAGCGGCAACCTCCAACAACATCGCCGCCTGCCGGCCGAACCGCGATGGGCTGACGGACAGGGACGCTCGCAGAGATCATGACCAACAAGGGGCTCGTCGTACTCGTCACCGAAGGCACCGGGCGCTTCCCGGACCTCACGGTCGCCCTCGCGGGAGAGGGCTACGACCTGGAGTTGTGCGCTCCGTTTGAGGCGGTGCGTTTCGCTTGGCAGCGTCCGATCGATCTCGCGCTATTGGACTTGAGCTCGGCCGAGGCCGACTGGCCACAGCTCTGCCAGGCGTTGCGGGATTGCCCCAACCCGGTCAAGATCCTGGCCCTGACCGGTTCCGACACCCCGAGTCTCGATGACCTGCCAGCCGGCACTCGACCCGAGGCCAAGGTCCCGGCCGAAGAGCCGGCTCAGGTGGTCCTCGAGGTCGTGGCCCGCATCCTGGGCCACGCGGTGGACGCCGAGCCCCTCGCCGATTTCGCGGTGCTCATGGCGCACCTCTGGCGCGAGGGCGCCACTGGGCTGTTGACCATCCAGGGCGAGGTTCGCACCGCCGTCTACTTTCGCAACGGCACGCCGGTCTTCGCCGAGCTCGGCGCGCTCTCCGACACCCTGGGCCGAATCCTGGTGCGCCAGGAGAAGCTCAGCGAGGCCGATTTCTCACGGGCCATTCAGGTGATGACCGACAGCCTGATCGACAACGAGCAGATCCGACTCGGCGAAGTCCTAATCCAGATGGGCCTGCTCACCGGCGACGAGATCTTCGAGGCCCTGCGCCTCCAGACCCGCGAGAAGCTCCTGCGCTGTTTCCTGTGGCGGCGGCTGCGCAGCGACTTCGAGTCGGGGGAACACCTGCTGGCGAGCGTCGAGCCGTTTCCCTGCGAGGTGCCCGGGTTGTTGGTCGAAGGGACCCGGCGGCATTTCGACCAGCAGCGTGTCGACGCCGTGCTCGAGCCGCTGCTCGATCATCGACCATTGTTGGTGGACCCGCCGGCGGTGGTGAGCAAGGCCTACCGGGTGGAGGCGTCGGCGCTGCGCCTGCTGCAGAGCCTGACCGGCGAGGCGACCCTGCGGCAGGTGTGGGATAGCTCGGAAATGGAGCGACTGGTGGCCGGGCAGCTGCTCGCCGCGTTGGTCATCGCCGAAGTGGTGACGGTTGATACGTCAGCCCCAGAGGCCGCCCAGGTCTCGCCGGACACAGCCGCTGAGACACCGGCACGGGAGGAGGCGCCCCGGGCGATCGCGCGGATCCGGCCGGTGAAGAAACGCAAGCCAAAGACCGAGCCGCTACCCGCGTCGGCACCGGCGGTCGCGGCCAGGAAACCGACCAGCAAGCTCGACCGGCTCAACGCCGAGGCCGCATTTCAACAGGGCAAGCGCTGTCAGGCCCAAAACTCGCTCGCCCAGGCCCTGGAGCTCTTCGAGCGCGCGGCCGCGCTCCAGCCGGACGCGGTGGAGTACGCCATGCACACCGCCTTCGTCGAGCTGCTCATGGCCCAAGACGACACCGCCAGGCGCACCGCCGCCGGTGCCGCGGCCCGCCTCGCCCGCGCCGTCTTGGCCCGGAACGAGAGCTCGGCCGAGGCCTACGCGGTGCTGGGGCACACCCGGCTGGCCGAGGGCGAGACCAACAAGGCGGTCAGCATGTTCAAGCGGGCCATCCAACTCGATCCGAACGACATCGCCTCCGCCCGCCAGGTGCGCTTGCTCCACATGCGTGGCAAGGCATAGGACTGGGCTCCCTCATGGGCCCCTCCGGCGGGTGCACGGCGGGGTGAGGGGAGTCCTCGATTTTGACATCCAGCGCGGCATGCGCTCATCTGTGCCCTGGCGATGATCCAGCTCTTCCACGTTTACCACTCCTACGACGGTGGCACCGAGACCCTGGTGGACGTCACCCTTCAGATCCCAAAGGGGGAGTTCGTGTTCGTCACCGGGCCGTCGGGCGCCGGCAAATCAACGCTGCTCAAGCTCGTCTTCTGCGATGAACACCCGACCCGCGGTCAGCTGCTGGTCAACGGTCGCAACGTCGCTCGGCTCGAGCCGGCGGCGGTGCCCTACCTGCGCCGCAACATCGGCGTGGTCTTTCAGGACTTCAAGCTCCTGCCGCGCCGCACCGTCGAGGAGAACGTGGCGATCGCCCTCGAGGTGATCGGCGCCCCACGGCGCGAGACCCGGCGGCGGACCTTCGCCATCTTGAAGCGCCTGGGCCTCGCCCACAAACGCCACCAGTATCCGCCGTGTCTCTCCGGCGGCGAGCAGCAACGGACCGCCATCGCCCGGGCCCTGGTCAACGACCCGCAGATCCTGCTCGCCGATGAGCCGACCGGCAACCTCGACCGCGAGCGCTCCGCCGAGATCATAACCTTGCTCGAGGACGCCAACGCCCGCGGGACAACCGTGGTGGTCGCCACCCACGATCCAACCCTGTTGCAGTCGGGCGGCCGGCGAGTGATCACCATCGAGGAGGGCCGCATCGCCGCGGCGTGAACCATGTTGGCTCGCCTCCTCTACTTCACCGAGAAAGCGTTCCTCTCCCTGCGCACCTCGCCGGGGTTGAGCCTGCTCACCTCGGCCACCGTGGCCGCCACCCTCGCGCTGCTCGGTGGCTACGTCATGGCCGTGCAGAACCTCGAGAGCCTGGCCTTGGTCTGGGGGCGCAGCGCTTCGATCACCGCCTACATCGACGACGCCCAAGCCGAAGATAGCTGGCCCGCGCTCCAGGCGCGCCTCGCCG
This sequence comes from Deltaproteobacteria bacterium, assembly GCA_030590185.1. The sequence continues at coordinate 4,535 of JAUUZB010000130.1, read as the reverse complement.
CCTTTGAGTCGGTCGGTCGGGCGGAGCTGGTAACGCCCCTGCAGGCCCTCGAGCGTTTTCGGGCCCGGGGCCCACAGGCCGCGGCGTTGGTGGAGGGGGTGGTGCCGGAGGTGCTTCCCGCCTCCATCGAGATGCATTTGGAGGGCGGCTTCACCGACCTGCGCATGGTCGAGGCGGTCGCCGGGGCGGTGAGCGAGGTCCCCGGCATCAGCGAGGTCGACTATGGCCAACAGGAGTTCGAGCGCCTCGAGGCGCTGCTCGTCGTGTTGCGCTACGGCGGGCTCGGGGCGGGCCTGTTGATCGCCCTGGCCACGGCGTTGATCGTTTCCAACACCATTCGTCTGACCGTCTACGCCCGGCGCGACGAGATCTCGATCCAGCGTTTGGTGGGGGCCACCGCCTGGTTCATTCGCATGCCCTTCCTGATCGAAGGCACGGTGTGGGGGTTGGTCGGTGGGCTGGCCGGCGCCGGGTTGCTGTGGCTCGCCGATTGGTTGGTGGCGCCCCGCTTGACCTTGGCGGTGGTGGATGTGGTGGGCGGCCTCGACGTGCATCTCTTCACCGGCGACGTGGCGATCGGCATGGTGATCACCGGCGTCCTCCTAGGCGTGGTCGGGAGCTTCTTGGCGGTGCGTCGATTCCTGATCCTGGAGTCCTCGTGAGCCCGTTGCTCGCCGCCGCTCTGCTCAGCGGCCTGGTGGCCCAGCCGCAGCGCTCGGTGCTCCAGGATCTCCAGGCCCTCGACCGCGAGCTGGTCGAGGCCGAGGAAAAACTGCTGACCCTGGAGAGTCAGCTCCAGCAGCTCGAGCAGTCGGTGGCGAGCATGGAGACCGAGGTCGCCGCCACCCGGGTGCGCGCCGCCGAGGCCTTTGATCTCTTTCGTCGCCGAGTCCGTGCGCTGGCCAAGATGCCGACCGGCGCTCGTTTGGTGTTGTTGGGTGGGGCGCGCTCCCTGGCCGATTTTCTGGAGGCCTCCCGGGTGCTGCGCTGGGTGGCGGAGCACGATCGCCGCTTGCAGCGCAGCTACGTCGATGAGGTGAGCAAGCTCGAGGCGCTGGAGACCAGGCTCGCGGCGCAGCGCGACCTGCACAAGCTCACCGTGGCCGAGGCGCGGGCGACCCGAGATACCATCGCCGCCGACCGCCAGGAACGCCTCCACCTGCTCGCCTCGGTCGCCGAGCGCGGAGAGCTCCAGAGTCTAACGGCCCGCGAACAACGGGCGGCCCGCAAACAACTCGCCAGCATGGTGGAGAACCTGGCGCCCCGCGTCGCGTTGGCGGCGCGCTTTGCCGACAACCGCGGGGTGTTGCCCTGGCCGGTGTCGGGCAAGGTCGACGTACGCTTTGGCCAACGGGTGGAGCATACTTACGGCACGGTGACCTCGCACAACGGCTGGGACATCCGCGCCCCGGCTGGCACTCCGGTGCAGGCCATCGCCGGCGGACGGGTGGTCTTCGCGGATTGGCTGCAGGGTTATGGCCAGCTCGTGATCGTTGATCACGGCGAGCACTACCACACCCTGGCCGCCCACCTGGCGACCATCGCGGCTGCGAAGGGGGACGAGGTCGAGCAGGGAACGATCATCGGCACGGTGGGCGATACCGGCTCCCTGCGCGGTACCCTGTTGTATTTTGAGATCCGCGAGCGGGGCGCTCCGATTGACCCCCGCGCGTGGTTGAGGCGGTGATTACGTGGAATCGAGCGACGACCCAATGCAGATCCGGCGAGACGTGAAACTAGACGACGACCCTAAACGACTCCGGCGCCTGGAGCGTCTCCTGTGGTTGGCCGGTGGCGTGGTGATCGGTTTGGTCATCGGAACCACTCTTCCCTTGGCGGCCACCAGCGAGCCGGACACCCTCTACCGCAAGCTGCAGGTGCTCGCCGAGGTCTTCGCGCACATCGAGAATCACTACGTCGATACGGTGTCGGCCAAGCAGCTGGTCTATGGCGCCAACCGGGGCGCGGTCGCCACCCTCGACCCCCATTCGATGTTCTTCGACCCGGAGGAGTACGAGAGCCTGCTCAACATCACGGAGGGTGAGTACGCCGGCGTCGGCATGGAGCTCGACCTCGACGACCAGGGCACCCCGGTGATCATCGCGGTGCTCGACGGCTCGCCCGCCCACCGGGGCGGGTTGGAGCGCGGCGACCTGATCGAAGCGATCGACGGCAAGAGCACCGACGGCCTAGGGCTCGATCGGCTCGAGCGGGCCCTGCGCGGCCCGGTGGGTACCAAGGTGAAGATCCAGGTGCGACGCGGCGACGACGATCGGACCTGGGCCTTCACCGTCATTCGCGCTTGGATCCGAGTGCCGCCCCTCGAGCACCTCCCCCTCGGCGGTGGCCTGCACTACGTGCGCCTCAAGAACTTTCCACGCCGGGTGGCCCTCGATCTGGACCAGATGCTCAGCAAGCTCGCGCCTGAGGGTTTGATCTTGGATCTACGCAACAACCCGGGCGGTTTGTTCGACGAGGCGGTGGAGATCTGCGATCTCTTCGTCTCCGGCGGGTTGATCGTCAGCTCCTCGGACCGACGGGGCCACAAGGTCGAGCAGCGCGAGGCCCGCGAGCGTGCGCCCCAGGCCGGCTACCCGGTCGCCATCCTGATCGACGGCGGCAGCGCCTCGGCCGCTGAGGTCGTCGCCGGTGCCCTCCGCGATCGGGGCCGGGCCAAGTTGTTCGGCGAGCGCAGCTACGGCAAGGGCTCGGTGCAGACCATCCTCGACCTCTCCGATGGCTCCGGGCTCAAGCTCACCATCGCCCGTTACTTCACCCCCTCGGGGCGGCAGATCGATGGCTACGGCATCGACCCGGACGAAGCCTGCGAGCCGCCCACCGCCGACGCGGACCCGGCGGTCTCGGCGGCCATGGACTGGCTGGGTTCACAGTTGTGAAGCCGGCGCGGGAGGAGGGTTGATCTTGGCGATGGTGATCTCGAGGTGCGGCGTCGCCCTGGTGGTTGCGGCGGCGATCGGCCTCGCGGCGCCGGCAGCCGCGGCCCCGTTGTGGCCCGGCTCGGAGCTGACCACCGAACAGCGCGATCGCGTGGTGGTGCGCGGCCTGGACTTCATCTACGGCACGGCCAAGCCCAAGAAGAACTTTGATGAGTACGCCAGTGATTACCTGTGGTGCTTTTACACCCTGGCCGCGGCCGCCCAAAGTCTGCGCACTCGCCAGCGAGCGTTGAAGTACGGCGTGGAGCTGGCCAAGCGCTGGCGCCGATTGAATCGCACCGTGCCAAAGAAGGCCGACGCCGACGACGTCTCGGAGCTCACCATGAGTCTAGAGGCGGCCGAAAAGCTCGGCGTGCGCCACGATTCCCTGCGTGCTGAGCTCGAGCGGCGCATCGCTACGTTTTCGGCCGAGGATTTTCTCGATTTCGATCCAGCGCTCGGGCCGCCCCCTGAAGAGGAGATCACCCTGAAGGGCAAGGAGGCCTGCGTCGCCGCCGGCATCGCCCGCGAGGAGGGCTGCCCCGAGGTCAAACGCACGGTCCCGGACTACAACATTTGGTACGACGCGCTGATCACCGTCTACTTCGGCGACCGTTTCGGCACGGCCCACGGCGCCACCTTCGAGCAGTTGATGCGCTGGCGCGCCCAGTTGGTGCCCTATCCGAGTCGCGAGGAGATCGGCGAGGACGCTTACTACGACGTTGTCTACCTGGTCACCCACCTGGTCTACACCCACAACGACTACAACCTGCGTCGCATCTCACCGGCCAAGGTGCCGCGGGAATACGAATACCTGAAACGCAATTTCGCGGTGGTGATGGCCGACGAAGACGGCGAGACGTTCGCCGAGTTCGTCGAGGTCTTCAAGGCGTTTGGTCACCGCCCGGAGACGGACGCGCGGATGGCGGAGGCGATTCGCTCATTGCTCGGTTCACAAAACGCCGACGGCAGCTGGGGGGAGGTCGATGAGAAGGACGTTTACAACCGCTATCATTTCACCTGGACCGCGATTTGCGCCTTGATCGACTTTCGTTTCGTGGGGGAGGAGGATCGCGGGGTGTCGGCGCCTTCCCGGGCCCGTTGATTCGCCGGGGCTGAGTTTCCTAGGCGTTCGCGTCGCCCACCCCCATGGTACCGAACACCCCCTTGGGCATCAGCTTCTCGCCGAGGATCAGTAGACCGCCGAGGACCATGACGGTGATGACGATAGCCATGGCGGGATACTATTCCCGTCGACCCAAAAAAAAACGGGATTCGACCGGCCGCGGGCGACCGTGACGTTGTGTCGGGAAATTCACCATCCGGTTTGAGATCTGCCCCCAGCCTGGTACAGGTGCGTGCCCGGCGACTGTTGCCGATGCACCAAGAGTGCCTATTGTTGGCCGAACACCGAGGAGCAACCGTGAGGTCTTTTTCCCATCTCATCATCCTGAGCGTAGCCGTGCTGAGCCTGGCCGCTTGTAAGACCCAATCCCCCGACGGCGCCGCCAGCGGTCCCGCTCCAACGAACGTCGGCAACGTAGGATCGGCGCCCGGCTCCCCCGGCGGCATGACCGGCAAGGTCGTCGAGACCATGGA
>JAUUZB010000835.1 GCA_030590185.1 Deltaproteobacteria bacterium | reverse complement strand
CGGGACCAAGAACGCGTAGGTGTCGGGGGGGGTGAGCTCGATACCCTTGGGGGTGAGCTCGATTTTGAGTCCCCTGGCCCGCCGCAGAACCTTCTTGATGTTGCTAACCAGGGCGCGCACCCGCTTGTCGGGCTTGTCCGGCGCCTCCTCATTGAACTTGTCGTGGTAGAAATCGGAGCAGGGGGTCAATCCGGGTGAGCTCGGGATGACGGCGATCAGGAAGGCCTGGTCGTCGGCTGAGTCGAGCGGTACCAGCTCGCCCCGGACGTAGACCTCGCGGTTGATGAGGTCGATCATCAACTCATAGTCCTCGGGCGCCAAGAAGCCGATCTCCTCGCTGCCGAAGATTTCTTCGCGCTTGGGGGCGCGCAGCCGACCGCGCTCACGCGGTGGCAGACCGAGCTGGGACAGGGTGTAGAGCGCTGGCCCCCGACGATGCTCAGGGAGGGCACGCACGGAATCTACCCAGTGGAGGCGTCGTTCGGCGGCGAGCGCCCACTTCCCGTTGAGCGCCGCGAGGGCCTCACCGAAACGCCACATCATGGCCGCGGTGAGATCGGGGGTTTCGCCCACCACCGGCTCGATGAGGCAACGGGAGGCGGCGTCCATGCGCGAGCGGCGCAAAAAGGCGACGCCGCTCAGGGCCATGGCGCGCATGCGCACCTCTTCGATGCCGAGCTTGTTCGCCTGGGCACGAACCTTGGGGCCCTGTCGGATCGCGGCGGCGAGATCGCCGCTGAATATCTGCGCCCGCAGCAACCACTCACCGATGTGCAGGGTGCCGACGTCGTCGCCGAGCTTGCGCAGGGCTTGAGCGGCTTCCTTGAGCGCCACGGTGGCGGTGGCACCATCGCCGGAGGCAAGCGCCACACGGCCTTGCAGCTCGCGGGCGAGCGCCATGGCTCGAGCGTGCTTGATGCTCCGCGCTAGGGCGTGGGCTTCCTCGGCGCTCTGGCGAGCGAGGTCGATGTCCCCCTCTTCGAGGGCAGCGTGCGCGATGCGATGGAGGGTGAGCGCCTCCTCCCGGCGGTTGCCGCCGGCGCTGAACAGCTTGCGCGCCTGGGACAGCTCCGCCATCGCCTTTTTGACATCTTTGCGGCGCAAGCGAATCAAGGCGTTTTCGCGCAGGAATGCCGCGACCCGCGGAGCAGCGGTTTTTGGGTCGAGACGCTTGAGGGTGTCGCGCACCATGGCCTCGGCGCGATCGAGCTCGCCGCAGGCGATCAGGGAGCGCACCAGCTGGGCCCGTAGGATGTCGGCGATCGCCCGCTGCCCGGCTTGCTCCCAGGCATCGACCACCCGGAAGAGCTGCGTCGAGGCCTCCCGGTGATGACCGCGGCCGGCCTCGAGCAGGGCCCGAGCCGCCGCGAGATAGCGACGCAGGCGCTTGGAGGCCGCGGCGCTCATGTCCTTTTCGACCGTGGCGATCTGTTGGGCGGCGTGGGAGAGGTCGCCGATGTCGAGGGAAACCCAGGCGTCGGCGAGCTCGGCGATTTGAATCAGGTCGCGATCGCCCCAGGACTTGGCCAGGCGATAGAAGCGCGCAAAGGCTTCCTTGGCGAGCTCGAAGTCACCGGTCTCACGATAGAGGTCACCGACAAAGCCGTGGGCGGTGGCCGCGTGATAGAGGTCGCCGGCCGACTCGAAGGACTTGGCCGCGAGGTGCCCCTGTTTGACCGCCAGCTCCAACCGACCCGACTGCGCGTAGATGCGCGCCAACAAGCGATGCAGCTCGCCCTTGCGCTCCTCTTCCTTTTTGCCGGTGAGCTTGGCGAGCAGGGCCTTGGCGAGCTTTTCCGCTTCAGGCACGTGCCCGATGCGAACCATGGCCGAGGCGGCCAGGGCGCCGGGGGATACGGTCAATGCGGCGTCGCTGGTCAGCTTGCGCAGGGACTCGTAGGATTTGACCACGGCCTTGTGCTGGGAGGTCGCGGCATTGATGTAGACCAGGGCCGCGTAGGCCCGCACCCGCGTCCACTTGTCCTTCTCGGTGGCGAGGGCCTCCATCTCAGCACGAACCCAGCCGGGATTCCCCTTGCGCATCCGCGCCCGGGCCGACAGCAGCTTGACCCGCGGGCCCAGCACACCGGTGGCGTTGATCGAAGCGAGGGTCTTGAGATACGCCTCGAGGAAACCCAGCTCCCGCACCGACTCCCAGCCTGAGCTCAGCGTATCGACCGCCTTGCCCTCGGCACCGGCACAGGCGAGGATCTCGCCGGCCCGCACCACCAACATGGGCTCGCCCCGAGTCACGGCGCGGGTTTGCAGGTGCTTGGCCACACTCTTGGCGGCCGTGAGCGAGATCGTTGCGTCACCCTGACCGATGACCTGCGTCACCAGGCCGTGAACGTGCAGGTCGCCGTCGATCAGATCCACCAGGCGGTTGTTGACGAGGTGCTGGATCCCGACCCCGAAGGCCTTTTGGGCCGCGGGCTTGGTGATCGGCAGACCGACCCGGATCAGGTTGATCAACGCGGTCTTGTGCGCCTCGCTGAAGCGGTCACCCACCTCGTTGACCAGCGCCCTAAAGGCGTTGACCGAACGCGCGGTTTGGCTGGCCAGGAACTCGGGGGACGGCGGATTGTTGCCACACAGAGTGAGCATGTAATGCAACGTGAGCGGGTGACAGACACACCCCCCGCGCTTGGCATCCTCGTGCAGCAACTCCTTGGTGGCGGCGTCGACCTTGCGGCTCTGGCAGATCGCCAGGACCTCCTCGGGGTTCAGCGGGCCGACCCGCTCGACGTGAACCGAGACCCGATCCATGGCGGAGAGTTCCGGCTCCCCCTGACTGACCGCAATGACCTTGTAGCGGCCAGGTCGGTGCTTGAAGGCCCGAGCCATGGCGGGCACGTCCTCGCGCCGCAGGACGTGGAGACGGTTGAGGACGAGTACGGTCTTTTCGTTGTCGAGCAGGTCGATCAGACGGGCGTAGGGATCACCCTGGTGCTCGGTGATCGTGCTGACCTTCTTGAACCGCGCCTCGACACGACCGAGGATCGAGTTGATCGACTCGCCGGGCCAAAGGCTCAGATAGATGCCCTTGGTAACGCCGGTGGCCTTGGCTTCCTTGGCCAAGCGCAGGGCGAGGGCGGTTTTGCCCGCCCCGGCAATCCCCTCGTAAATAAAGAAGGAAAAGTGCTCCGCGCGGGCTCGAAATCGAGCGATATACTCGTCGCGACCTACGAACTTGCCAGGTGGCGCCGGAAAAGCTGCGGCCATAGACTCCGAAGCTCTCAGCAGGGGGAATAAGGCCCCGTTCTTGCAAAGTTGTCTATTTCGACTTACCTAGGAAGCGACCGGAATGCAAAAAAAACCGAACGAAAATCCGGTTGTGGCTCGCTAATCCCGGGCGGCGATGGTAAAAGCCTTTTGCAACCGGGTGGTTACGCGAATTCCCCCGCGCACCCCAAAATTCGGCGTATCTTAGTCGGG
>JAUUZB010000475.1 GCA_030590185.1 Deltaproteobacteria bacterium | reverse complement strand
GGGGTGGACGCCAATCAGGGTTGGCGGGTGGCGGTGGTGGCGGACGCCCCGCGCTGGGATTACGAGCGCGCCTACGCCTTTTGTCAGGAGGCGCAGCAGCAGGGTTTCCGTTGGGTCGAGGAACCCTTGCCGATGGACGACTACGATGGACTCGCTCGTCTGTGTGCCGCCACCGACATCAAGATTGCCGGCGGCGAGCTCAACAATCAGGGGCTGCCTGAATTTCTCGTGATGCTCGAGAAGGGCTGCTTTGACTGGTACCAGCCGGACGCCACCTTCACCGGCGGTATCGCCGAGACCTGGGCCATCATCCAGGCGGTGGAGAAGGGCGGCGCGACCTACACGCCGCACACCTGGACCAACGGCATCGGCTTTGCGATCAACCTGCAGCTCTTTGCCGCCTCGCCCAACCGCGAGGGGAAATATATCGAGTATCCCTACGACCCGCCCGGCTGGGTGCCGGCGGGGCGCGATGGTCTGCTACGCGAACCATGGCTGCACGAGCGCGGTGCGTTGACCCTGCCGACCCTTCCCGGCCTCGGCTTCGAGATCGACCGCGGCGCCCTGCGCCGGTACGGCACCCATTTCTTCACCGCCACGAAGTTGCGGGTGGCGGTGCGGGCGGTCCTCGACCGTGGCCTCAGCGAGGCTCGCCAGGTTGGCGCGGCCCGGGAGGAGCGCTTGACCGCGCGGGGGGTGCAGCTCGGCCAGGCTGATCCCGCCCTCGACGCGTTGCATTCGCTGGTGGAGACGGCTACGAACAGAGCGTCATGAGCATGACTCCGGAACAATACGAGACACGCATCGCCGATCTCGAAGGTCAGCTCGACCGGCTCAAGGGCGGCGTCAAGCTGACCCTGCACGCCATGCCGATCAGCCAGGCGCCGGGGGGACGAAACACCGGCACCGTGGTCGGCGCCGAGGAGATGGTCCTGCAAGCGACCGCCGAGCGCGACATCATTTACATGAACGGCCCGATGGCCAAGCTACTCCAGATCTCGGACCGCAAACAAAACTACGCGCTCCAGGAGCTCATGGCGCGCCCGGATCAACCGGCCCAGGGATTTCACCTCGAGGTGCTCGGCGCGGTGATCGACACGGCGTTGGCGTCGACCAAGGAGTCGGTGGTGGAGACCGTCTTCCCTGGACTACCGGCGACGCTGCTGCCGAGCCGCAGCCCTGGTCCCCAAACCGATCCGGTGCTGCGCTTCGTGGCTACACCGATCAACAACCAGGTGCAGGTGGTCACCCAGGACGTCACCCACCTGCGCTGGCTCGAGTCGATGTTCTCCCGTTACGTCTCACCGGACGTGCTCGAGATCATGCAGACCACCGCTGCCGAGGATTATATGCGCGCTGAGAAGCGCGAGATCACGATCCTCTTCGCCGACCTGCGGGGTTTCACCGCCATGTGTGACGGCATGGATCCCGAGTCGGTGCACGACGTCGTCAACAGCTTCCTGTCCGGTATGGTCAAGTGCGTGGAGGCGGTGGGCGGCACGGTCGACAAGTTCGTCGGGGACGAGATCATGGCGTTGTTCGGGGCGCCGTTGCACCAACGCGATCACGCCCTCGACGCCCTGATCTGTGGGCTCACCATGCAGGAGTCCCACAACAACTGGGTGCGCATCCGCCGGGACCTGAGCCAGCCGGCGCCCCTGCTCGGCATCGGCATCGCCACCGGCAAGGTGGTGATCGGTAACGTCGGCACCGCGAGTCGCATGGACTACACCGCCCTCGGCTCAACCGTGAACCTCGCGGCGCGCCTGTGCGGCAAGGCGGAGGGCGGGGAGATCCTGACCATCCGCAGCACCCACGAGGCAGGCAAGAAGGGTGCGGTCACACGGGACAAGGCCTCCATCCCCCACATGCGTTTCAGCAAGAAGGGCATGATGGAGTTCAAGAACATCAAGGAGCCGGTTGAGGTGATCCGGGTGCGCTCAGGTCAAATCCCGTCGGCTGACCCCGCCACAGGCTGAGAGCATGAGCAGTACCCCGGAGTCCCCCTTTCGCGAGGCGATCGCGCTCGTCCCCCGTGGCGACGGATGGTCGGCGCGCCTCAGCGATGAATGGACCCAAGGCCGGGCCGTCTACGGTGGTCTGGTGGCGGCGGCTGCCCTGAGCGCCATGCGCAGTCAGGTGGAGTCGGACCGCGCACCCCGAGGGCTAGCGGTCTCCTTCGTCGGTCCGGTGGAGCCGGGGGAGGTGACGATCAGCGTCGAGCTTCTCCGTGCCGGCCGTTCGGCCAGCCAGGTCGAAGCAAAGATCTGGCAGCACGACCGTTGCCAGCTGGTGGCGCTCGGCACTTTCGGTGGTCCACGGGTCTCACCGGTCCGTGTCGAGCCACCCCCGCCCCCCGAGATCCCCGCGCTCGACAGCCTGACCGACTTGCCCTACCTGGAGGGCGTCACCCCGGTCTTCACCCAGCGTTTCGTCTATCGCTTCGGTCTTGGGCAATTCCCGTTCAGCGGAGCCGACCAGGCGCACCTCGGAGGCTGGACTCGGTTTCGCGAGGCGGCCGGCGTGGCGGACGAGGAAGTGCTGCTCGGGCTGCTCGATGCCTGGCCGGATCCAACCTTGTCCCTGCTCAGCGGTCCGGCACCGGCGAGCTCCATGAGCTGGAGCGTGAGCTTCCTGGCAGACGCCCGCCGGTCGCGGGCCGACGATTGGTGGCTCTATGAAGCTCGCACCTATGCCGCGGCCGACGGTTACGCCCACACCCGGGCGATGCTGTGGGACGCGGCCGGGCGCGCCGTAGCCGCCGACAATCAGGTGGTGGCGGTCTTCACTCCGCCGGCTCCCAAATCATCTCCACATCCCCGACCTTGATCGTCACCCCTCCCTCGAGCTTGGTGGTCGTTACCTTGGCACCGTCGACGGTGGTGCCGTTGGTCGAGGCGGTGTCGATGGCGCGGATGACCCCTCCGGCCTTGACCAGCAACAGGTGCACCCGCGAGACCGTTTCGTCCTCCCACAGGTCGGCGCTGCCCACGTCGCAACGGTCGTAGCGGCCGAGCAACAGCCCGCGGGCCAGCTCGTCCTCGTAGACCGGGCAGGTGACCTTTCCGGATTGCCGGCCGATGAACAGCTTGCCGGCGAGCCTGCGTTGGCTCTCGTTCGGGACGGGCCCGGTGCTCACTGAGGCCACGCCTGGTTCTAGGAACAGGCTCGGCGTTTCAGCCTCGGCCTCGGTCGCCTCCGGCAGGCTGAAGCCCTCTCGGTAGTCGGCCATGGTGTCGCGTCGGCGGTCCCGCACCACGGCGCTGGCCACTCGGCGAAAGGCCGCCTTCGGATCATCGGGCCAGGGCTTGCCGGCGGCGAGGAAGAACAGCCAGTAGGCGCCGACGCGCACCAACAACGCTCCGCGCGACGCGACCGCTTCGCAGCGCCCGGCGCCCGCGACTTCGAAGCCCTGGCCGGTCTTGAGGTCGAGCATGCGAAAGACGAGGCCGGCCCGGCTGCTGCTGGTGATCAGGGCGGAGTGCCGCAGCGGAATGGTCGGATCCGCGTCCAGGCGATAGGCGGCGCGGGAGTGGCGACCGATGATCGCCAGGCGCCCGCTCCCTCCCTTGCGGGGATCCGTCACGCCGATCTTCGGTTTTTGGCCGCGGCAAAAGGCCGCGACCAGCACGGTGTCCGGGGTCAGCCCCTCATAGCGGGCCTTGAGCTTGTCGAAGTAGGCATTGAAGACCTCCTGGGCCGACTGGGGTGCCTCGTAGGCGAACGGCACCTGCACGATGGAGGTCACCTTGTCCCGGCCCAAGGCCCGGGCCCGCGAGTCCTCCATGTTCAGGGTCATCCGGGGTCGCAACGCCTTGGCGAACTCGGAGCCGTCGCGAAAGCGCCGGGTCCGGTCTGGGTTGAGGGCACGACGGATCGCCATGTCGAGGTTGCGGCTGACGCCCGGGGTCTTGGAGCTCGGCGCCGGGGGCTGTTCCTGCTCCTCGGGCAGCAGCCGTCGGCCCACCAGTATTTCGAACAACACCGCGCCGAGGCCATAGGCGTCGGTCCACGGGCCGATCTCCTCCTCGGCGTCGCGGGTTTGCTCTGGGGCGGCGTAGGCGATGGAGCTGATGAAGGAGTCGCTGGCCTTGCGTCGTCGTTGGCTGACCTGGCCAAGGAGCGCGATCCCGACGTCGACGATCTGGGGCGTGCCCTCGAAGGTGAAGATGATGTTGGTCGGCCGGATCTCGCGGTGCACGCCACCGCGGCTGTGCAAATGAGCTAGGGCATCGGCGATCCGGCGGGTTGAGGTCGCGATGGTCGCCACCCCGCCGTCCGTCGCGGCGGCGCGGTAGGCGCGGGTGCCGGCTGCGATCCGTCCCATGCCGGTGAGCAGCCAGTCGAGATCCCAGTGGTCGCCGGCATTGAGGCGGGCGAGCTTCAACAGTCGATACAGGGAGACGCCGTGCACCAACTCGCTGGCGATGTAGGCAACCCCCTGGTCGATGCCAAAACCGCGGAACGCCGCGATGCCGCTGTGGTCGAGTCCACGCACCAGCTTGAGCTGCTGCTTGAAGCGCCCGACGTCCGCCTTGCTCGGGGGGCGCATGAACTGCAAGGCGACCAGCCAGGTGGGGTCGAGCTGCTCCGCCAGGTAGACCTTTCCCAGGCCGCCCTCGCCGAGGGGGCGCAACACCCGGTAGCCGCCGATCTCCTCCGGGGGGTTCCAGCCGCCGGTGACCGGCTCGGGCTTCTCGCCGGCGAGCTCGGTGTTGAGCTTCAGCAGGCTGTCGATCCGTTGG
>JAUUZB010000081.1 GCA_030590185.1 Deltaproteobacteria bacterium | reverse complement strand
GTCGGCCAGGGATGGATCGTGATGGGTCCAAACGGCGACCTGGGTGCCCGCCGGCACCGTGATCCGGTACCAATCGTCATTGCCCGGGCAGAGGGTCAATACATCTGCGCCGGAGGCGACGTAGGTGAAGTCCTCTTCGGCGGCCATGGGCCAACCGTCGACGGGATCCAGGACGGTCGCCACGGCGGGCGCGTCGTTCGAGGCCGCGCTGTCCTCGAACACGTCGTCGCCACAGGCCGGCGGCTCGACCAGAGCGATCTCCAAACGGTAGGAGACGTGGGCCGCGTTGGCGGTGGTGCCGACGACTTTGAGATAGTAGGGCTCGCCACCGCTGGTGCGCCCGATGGTGAGCTGGTGAACCGCGTCCGCGGGGTTGGCGGAGCCGAGGTCCATCTGCTCCGGGTCGGCGCCACCGGCCAGGGTGATCAGGCCGAGTGGCGATGCCTCGTCCGTGACCAAGGTGACCTCCACGCGGTTGCCCTCACCGAGGGCCACGAACAGACCGGAGCTATCCCGGCCGAGCTCGAACCAATCGACGTCACCGCGACAGAGGCTCAAGGCCTCGGCGTTGACGGTGACGGTGCCGCCCGCGATCAACGCCACCTGCGTGGCGAGGCCAGCGTCGTCGTTGAGCCCGATCGGATCGACGACCAGCGACGTGGGTGAGGTGGTGCCAACCCCCGACGCGTCCGGGTCGTCGTAGGTGTCCTCGGGGCACGGGTTCACCGCCTCTTTGATCTGCGCGTGGATGTCGTAGCTGGAGATCCCAAGACCCGGCTCGACGCCGATCAGGAAAAACCCGGCGGACCGCGCCGTGGCGCTCACCCGTTCGATGGCGTTGAGCCCGTCGCTGCGCGACAACGGTACCGCGGTGGTGGCGGCCAGGGCCTGGTCAAAGGGTCCGTACAGCGCCAGGTCCAGATCCCCGGCGAAGCCGTCGATCCAAACGTCGAGGTCGCCCCCGGTCGGCACGTTGACCAGGAAGTAATCGACATCCCCTTCGCAGATCTGCATCACGTCTTCGCAGGCCACGGTCTCGACGCCTCCGCTGGCGCTGAGCTCGCAATCGGTCGGGGCGCCCGGGAAGTTGTAGTCGTACAAGACATCGGCGGCCGCCGGCACATCGTTGCTGCCCTCCGCCTCCTCGTACGGATCGACGCAGGCCACCCCCGGCGTGCGGGAGACGGTCAGGGCGTAGAACCCCTCGGAGGAAACCGGGGAGACATTGACATAATAGGTGCCGCTGGTGTTGGCGGTCATCTCCGCGAAGTCCACCTCACTGCCGAAACGTCCCTCGATCCCGAGCCGGGTGACGCGGTCCGGGGCGTACACGCGGATACGACCGTTGAGGGTGCCGATACGGCTGCCGACGATCTGAATGCGGTCACTCGCCTCGAGCTCGAGGGTGAACCAATCGTCGTCCCCGGCGCACAGGGAGAGGTTCTCCACCACGGTGCTGTCGTTCATAGCGGGCGTGGCGAGGGAGACGCCGCGGTTCAGCGCTTGCTCGAGACTCTCGTTCGGCTCCCAGTCGTCCGGTGCGCAGGGTTTGTCGCTCAGCGGACGGCAGACGTTATAGGTTTCGAGGCAGAATTCGTCGCCGCGGCAAACCAGGTAGTCGTTCTCGTCGTCGCAGAAGGGCTTGCAGGTGGTGTTCTCCAGATCGCAGGACTCGTCCGCCTCGCACTCGCTGGTGTCCAGGCAGTAGTCGCTGGGCCGGCAGGTGTGGTCCGGGGTGTAACACTTGAGGCCGTGGTCGGCGCCCAATGGGTTGCAGTCGAGATCGCAGACGCACTCCACGCAGGCACCAAAGTGCGAGCAGAAGCGCTCCGCCGGGCAACAGGACTCGCCGCCGCAATCCCCCCCCGACTCGCGGGGCAGGAAGGGACAGGTGGAGGTGATCGGATCCGGCGCGGTGCACTCTCCGCGGTTGGGAATGCACAGGCCGATCTGACCGAAGGCGGCGTCGCACACGAAATCCTCGGCGCCGCAACAGTTGAAGTCGGTCTGGCACAGGGCGGCGGGCATGCACTTCTCGATGCCGGGATCGCACTCCTGGCCGGCCGGACAAGGCAGGGAGCCACCCGGGGTGCAGTCGGTGTCGAACTCAGCGGTCGGTACGCAGCCAGAGGTCAGGGGGTTGCAGAGGTGGCCAATGACACAGTCGGAGTCGGTGACACACAGGCCATCGAGGCTGTAGGTCTCGCTCCCCGGATCGTAGGTCCAGGTGCCGTGGGCATCGTACAGGTAACGGTCGCCGGCGTAGGAGGGCCCGAGGGCCCGGCAGACGAAGAGGTCACAAACCTCGTGGCAGTCGCAGTCCTCCCCGTCGACGCACTCAACGCAGAACTCGTTGTTGCACAACGGCTTCGAGGCTGGGCAATCGGCGGCGGTGTTGCACTCCGGTCCGCTCGTGTCGTCGCGGTTACAGCCGGCGGCGAGCACCACGCATGCCGCGGAGAGGAGCAGAGAGACCGATACGAGACGGGGCATGGCAAACCTCTGATTGGAGCTGTCAGCTGTGAGCTATCAGCTGTCAGCCTTCATCTCAACGTCGGGGCAACCCGGCGCAGGACGAAGGCAGCGTGACAATGCTGGGGCGGCAACCGAACCGCGCGGCGCACGACTAGGGGAAGGTCCACCCCTCCGGCGGGCTGCAGGACGGCATGTACTCGATGGCGCCGATCTGACCCGAGGCATCGCTCGGGTAGGGCGTCACCGACCCGGTGCCGTTGGCGTACCAGGTGATGTCGGCCACCGCCCAGACGTCATCCGCCACCGACAGGGTGCGGCTCCAGTCGGCCACCATCACGCTGTTGAGCCAAATGCGGACCGTGTTGAGGGTGCCCGATTGGCCTGCGGCGTTGAAGCCACCGTAGTAGTGCACGTAGACGCGGTAGACGCCCGGTAGGGGATCCTCGATTTGGATGTTCTCCGGCCCGAGGCCCTGGGTGTCGTCGCGATCGAGGCCCGGGTTCGGACCCTCGCTGGCCGGGTAGCCGCTGAACCAGATGGGAGTCTTGTTCGAGTAGTAGCAGTCCCAGGGCTCGTTGCAGACCCGGTCGTCGACCACCAAATTCGTCAGGTGCAGATCCTGATCGTTGCTCGGATTGTCCCAGATGAGCTGAATGTGCAGCCGCTCCGACGGAATGACCTCAAAGGCGACCCGCGCCTGCGGCGTGTCGAGGCTCTCCATGTCGTCGGTGTTGCGGACCGTCAGGCGCACCTCGTAATAGCCGGCCATGATCGCGATCATGCTGAACAGGCCGGTGCCCTGGCCCTGGAAGTCGAGGTCGGCGAGGGCGGCGTCGGGCGGGTACTCGACCACTTCCCAGATGTAGTCGGTGATCAGATCCACGTCGGCCGGGTCGCGGGTGTCGTGGGTGGAGGTGGGGGTGCCCTTGGCGCGCCCGTCGAAGTAGACCCGGTCGAGGGGATCGATGTCGTTCGCTTCGGTGTAAGGCGCGGTCACGTTGTTCGGGTCAAAGGCGCGGAAGTCGGCGATGGCGATGGGCGCGTTGACGGCCGTGGCCCGCACCGGGATCTCGACCAGCGGTGCGAACGGGTCGTTCGACTCGAGCACCACGGTGGCGGTGTAGGTACCGGACACGGTGGGGGCGTTGAAGTTGATCACCAAGGGCACGGAGCTCGGCCGGTCACAGGTATCGTCGGACTGGGGCAGATGCGCGGGGGTGGTGGTGGAGCCCTGGAAGGTGAAATAGCCGTCGACGTTGGTGCCGGCCTTGAAGCCAACGCCCAGGTTTTGACGGGACGGGTCCTGGTCGAGGGTGAGCACGCAGGTGCCGCAGTCGGGCGCCCCCGGATAGGGCGGGCAGTCGGAGGCGTTGCGGATGTAGAGCCGGTTGGTGACGCTGGAGCCCAGGCCAACGGCGCCGAGGTCGAGGGGGGTGTTGACCAGGCAGCCGTCCACCACCCCGTCATCGTTGTCATCGATGCCGTCGTCGAGCAGGGCGTCGCAATCCCCGGCCAGCGGGCCGGAGGGAGAGACCGGGTCGTCGTCAAAGAGCCGCACGTCGATGTCGGGGGCGCCACCCTCAAAATACCCCTCCGCCTCGACGATCACGAAACGCTCGGCGCCATTGCCGGCGTTGGAGGTGATCAGCAGCTCGGCGGAGGCTTGCCCCTCCTTCTCGGGGGAATAGGTGAGCTTGAGCATCCGCGTCTCGAGGGCCGGGATCGACCATTGGGTGGGATCCTCGGGCTCCTGGACGAACTCGGGCCCGACCCAGTCCTCGCCGCTGACGTTGGCCGTGAAGTTGATGCTATCGACTACCAACTCCACGGTGGCGTCGTTGAGCAGGGAGAAGGTCGCGGTGCGGGATCTGTAGAAGGGCACCCGACCCAGGTTGATGACGGCGACGTCCTTGCCATCCACCGTATCGACGCGGGTCTCCTCGTACGCCGGGTCGCCGGCCGCGAGGTAGCCCTCGACGACCAGGAGGGGCTCGTTCCGGGTCCAGATATCCTCGGCGCAACCGGCGAGGAATAGGGCCGGCAGGCCAGCCAAAACAACTATATTTCTTCTCATCGGCTGCGTCCTCCACCGACACTCGCTAAAAAATTCACGGAAGTGTAGGGGATCGGGGTCGAGGTGGCAACCCTGGCCCGATCTGGCTCAAAACGGCGAGGGGTCGAAGGTCCAACCCTCGTCGGCCGGGGGGAGCGGGAACAGCACCTGAATCGGGTCGAGCTCCGGATCCGGGCTGATGATCACCGCGGTGTCGTCGTCGTTCCAGACAATCTCCGCCACCGCCCAGACTTCGTTGCGGTAGAGCTGCTCCCGAAACTCCTGGCGCAGGCCGCCGTCGATGTAGATGCGCACCGTCACCTGGGTCACGTCATCGATGAGGCTGGTCAGGCCATAGTAGTGGGCGTAGACCTGATACCGGCCGGGCAGGGGCCGATCGACGTTGATGTTCTCCGGCCCTAGCCCATGGGTGTCATCCCGGTCGAGCCGTGGGTTGGCCTCCTGCTGGACCTCGTAGGCGGGGAACCACCAAGGCGACTCGCAGTCCGGATCCGGGATGCACTCCGGCTTGCAGTTGCGCCAGAAGCAGTCCTTTTGGTCCTGGTAAACCAGGCCCTCGCCGGCGTCGTTGACCTGCACCAGGTGCAAATCCTGGTCGTTCTCTGGATGATCCCAGACCAGCTGGAGGTGCAGGCGGCTCGACGGGATGGCGGTGAAGGGCACGTCGGAGGTGACGCCGATGCCGCTCTCTACCCCCTCGGAATTGGTGACGTGCAGGCGCACGACGTAATCGCCAGCCAGGGGGACGTAGATCGTATACAGGGACGTGCCCGCCCCGACCGGCGCGTAGATGCCCGAGGCCGGGTTGGCGCCGTCCGGGTACTGGATGATCTCCCAGCGGTAGCTCTCGATGGTGCCCCCGGAGGGGTCATAGCTGTCGCGGCCGTCAAAGTAGACCCGCTGCAGGGGCTCGATCTCGTCGGGGCCGGCGGTGCAGTCCGGCGGCGGGTTATCGGCGTCGCACAGCCGCAGCCCCGCCACCGCCACCGGCGCCTCCTTGGCGCTGGCGCTCAGCGGGATCTCGATCAATGGCGCGCCCGGGTCGTTCGACTCGAGGACCAGGGTGGCGACGCTGTCGCCAGCGGTGTCGGCGGCGTCGTAGCGCAGCACCAGCTCGAGCTCGCCGCGGATCATGCTCTGCCCCGGATCGTTGGGACAGTCGGCGGCGCGCGGCGCGAGCACGAAGGGCACCGTGGAGCTGCCGCTGATGCCAAAGCCCGCGTCCACCGGCAAAAAGCCGATCCCGAGGTCGAGGTAGTCCGGGTCGCGGTCGAAGGTGACGGCGCAGGTCACGGTGCAATCCGCCGAGCCGTCCGGCAGGGTGGGCAGCCGGCAGGTGCCGGCCTCGGGTACGTTGCGCAGGGTGACGCCGGTGGTGGCGCTGGAGTCGAGGGAGACGTTGCCAAAGGCCAGGGTCGGGAGCTGGCAGACCTCGGAGCCGGTGGCAAAGGTGCAGTCCGCGGGAAAGGCGTAAGTTTCCCCGGCGTATTGCAGCTCGAGGTTGGGCTCGCCCACGAACCAGGCCTCCCCGCGGATGGCGACCTCGACGACCAGATCGTGGGTCTCGCCGGAGTTCGTCTCGAGCTCGATGATCGCGGAACCGAGGGCGCCGTCATTGCCCTGGGGGGCATAGGTGACCTCGAGATACGCGATGGCCCCATCCGTGCCGATGGTGTCGAGCTCGGCGGGCAGGCTGACCGTTTGGTTGTCGATCTCGAGGACTGCGGCGAAGTCGCCGTTGACCGCATCGCGGACGCTGACCCCATTGATCTCGACCAGGCTCGAGCTGATGTTCTCGAGCTCGAAGCGGGCGATGGTGGAGCCGAACATGGGAACTTTGCCGCAGTCGATGCCCACCGGATCCGCCAGGCTGCGTTGGCTGGAGGTCGGCAGCGCCGTGAGGGTGAAACGGGCATACTGCTCGACGAGGGTGTCGTTCTGGCAGCCCGCCCCCGCCACCAGCGTGCCAGCGGCGACGAGGAGGGTCCCAAACTTTCTCACATTCATCACACTTCGTCCTGTCCCGGCGCGAACCCTTAGAGTGGGTATTTTCTAGCAGATTGCACACCGATCCGCTGGAATTATCGGCCCCCGGGCGCTCCCCGTTGCTCCCGGTTGGGCGAGATCCGCACCACGGCCTTATTAAGGAGGAGCGAGCCCGCCAGGAGTCGGGCGCCCGGCGGCCGGGGTGCGTAAATGTTTGACCTAACCTCCGAGAACTGCGACTTTTTCTCTCGTGAATGCCGTCCTGAGATGGAAGATCGCAGCTGGATTTGCGTCGGTCTCTATCTTGAGCGCCGCCGCACCGGTTGTCGGCTACGAGCTGCTCGGTGACTCCCAGTGGGTCATCCCCCTGACGGTCGTCTGGGCATTGATATTGATCTTGTTTGGCATAGGACTCGCTAACGCCCTGTCGCGCCACATCCGTATGCTCTCCGCCTTTGCCACCCGAGTATCACGCGGCGACCTCTCCGAGGGGGCGCGCTTCGGGCGCCCTGCTCTGTTGCGGGACGAGGTCGACGCCCTCGCCGACGCCATCAACAACATGCTCGGCAACCTGCGCGATCTCGTCTCCCACATTCAAAATACCGCCCGGGCGGTGGCCGAGAGCTCTGCGGATCTCTCCAACAACGCGGAGGGAGTGAGCACCTCCAGCCACGACGTGGCCGGCTCGATCAATGAAATCGCCCGCGGCGCCGAGCTCCAAACCCAGCTCGTGGAGCAAGCCAGCCGCCTGATCACCGAGATCGCCAACGGCATCGAGCGCACCGCCCGAGCCGCCGACGACGCCACGGTCGCCTCGGAGAAGACCGCCGCCGCCGCCAACTCCGGCGGTGAGGTCGGCAAGGCGACCTTCGACAAACTGCGTCAGGTCTTCGAAAAGATCGAGGACGCGGGGGAGCGACTGTTCCGCTTCGGGGAAAAATCCAAAGAGATCGGTCAAATCGTCGAGGTGATCACCAAGCTCTCGCAACAGACGAATCTCTTGGCCCTCAACGCCACCATCGAGGCGGCCCGGGCCGGCGAGTATGGCCGCGGTTTCGCGGTGGTCGCCGACGAGATCCGCAAGCTCGCCGAGAACAGCCAGAAGAGCGCCGACCAAATCTCATTGCTGATCCACGAGAGCATGCTCGAGTCGGAGGGTGCCATCGTCTCCATGCGCGAGTCGACCGAGGAGCTGACCGAGGGCCGCAAGGACATGAACTCGATCATCCAGTCCCTCGAGAACATCACGGTCACCGCCCAGAACGGCGCCGAGATGGTCAGCGAGATCAGCCGCATCACCAAGGAGCAGCTCGAGGGGGCCCAGGCGATGGTCACCGCCATCGCCGACATCTCCGGGGTGGCAAAGTCGAACGACGCGAGCACCGTGCAGGTGAGCGGCGCCATCGAGCGTCAAGCGGAGGTGATGGCCTCGATGACCACCGGCACCACGGAGCTCCACGATCTCTCCCAGGAGCTCGAGAAGGTGGTCAGCAACTTCCAGCTGGGCTCGGAGCGCGGCGCGGGGAGGCTAGGGCCATGAACGCGCCGCTCCTCCTGTTCGATATCGCGCAGCCCCCCCTCGACGAGGGCGGGGATCTGACCGACCGTCCGGTCCCGGCGCCCGGCATCTTCGCGTTGGCGGTCACCCACATCCTGCAGGTCATGGAGGCCACCGTGGTGACGCCCGTGCCGCTGGCGCCCGCGGTCGTCGAAGGGGTGCTCAACCACCACGGCCGGATCGTGACCATCGTCGATCCCGCGCCGTTGTTGGGGCTCGCGCCTCAACCTCAGCCCGCCAACCAGGTGGTGATCCTACGCCGGCGCGCCGGCACCGCGGGCGGCGTGGGCCTCAAGGTCAACCGCACCCACGAAATCGTCGCCGCCTCCGGGCTCGCTGAAACCGATGTCCCACCGGGCCCCGGGATCCAGCGGGTGCTGCGCCAGGATCCGCAACTGGTCCACGTTATCTCCCACGATGCACTGCTCATGGAGCTGAGTGACTGCTTCGATCTTCCGCCCGTCGGGCGCTCCAGCGCCGAAGCACAAGGAGTGAGTCTATGAGTTCAGGCCCCACCACCGTCTTGATTGTCGACGACGCAATCTTCATGCGCCGAATGTTGCGGGACATCTTTACCGCCGACGAGTTTGAGATCATCGGCGAAGCCAAGGATGGCGTCGAAGCGGTCGAGAAATACAAGGAGCTCAACCCGGATCTGGTCACCATGGACATCGTGATGCCGTTCAAGTCCGGTATCGAGGCGACCAAGGAGATCCTGGAACACGATAGCCAAGCGACCATCGTGATGTGCAGCGCCCTCGGCCAGGAGTCGCTGGTCCTCGAGGCGATCGACGCCGGCGCCGCCGACTTCATCGTCAAGCCCTTCAACCCGGAAGACGTACAACGGGTGGTCAAAAAGGCCCTCAGCGGCGAACGCCGCGAGGCCTAGGCTCCGAGCCACGGGCCGATGGATGTCAGCAAGTACAGGTCGCTATTCGTCGCCGAGAGCCGGGAGCACCTGGAGTCGACCAGCCAACTGTTGGTCGAGATCGAGAAGACCGACGACGCTACGCGGATCGAGGAGTAGGTAGACGAGCTCTTCCGCCACGTCCACTCGGTCAAGGGCATGGCC
>JAUUZB010000905.1 GCA_030590185.1 Deltaproteobacteria bacterium | reverse complement strand
GCCAGTGTAATGTACCTCCACCGTATCGGTGGCCTGGGGATGGACCTTACCCTTGCCGGGTTGGATGACCTTATAGGCTAGTCCACTGGTGGTGCGCATGGCGTCCGCCGGCGCCGCGGCCACGTCGGCCGGCACTTCGGGGGGCTTGGGCTGGGGGATGACCTTGACCAGCTCGATGTCGAAGGTGAGCGCGCCAACCGGCGCCCCCGGCCGTTTCGATTTGTCGCCGTAGGCCAGCGCCGCGGGGATCCAGAAGCGGGCGCTGTCCCCTTCGGCCATCAGTTGCATGCCCTCGGTCCAACCGGCGATGACGCCCTTGAGCCCGAACTTGGCCGTGCGGTTGCGCTGCCTGGAGGTGTCGAACATCTCCCCGGCCGCGGTCCAGCCGGTGTAGTGAACCTCGACGCGATCCCAGGCGTTCGGCTTGGTTTTGCCTTCACCCTTGGTGAGGAACTTGTAGGCCAAGCCGGACTCGGTCTTGATCGCGTCGGCCGGTGCGACCGCCACGTCGGCGGGTGCCGGGATCGGCGCCGGGCCTTTTTTTATGCTGACCAACTCCACGTCGAAGACCAGCATGCCCTGCGGCTTGCGCGGCTGGCCCTTGTAGGCGAGCTCCTCCGGGATCCAGAAACGGCGCTTCTCGCCGATGACCATCAGCTGCAATCCCTCGGTCCAACCGGCGATGACCCCTTTGAGGCCAAAGCGGGCCGGGCGCCCTCGCCGCATGGAGCTATCGAACATGGTCCCGTCGGTGGTCCAGCCAGTGTAATGCACCTCCACCGTGTCCCACTTGCGCGGCTTCTCTTTGCCGTTCCCGGCCTGCAAAATCTTCGAGGCCAGGCCGCTCGCCGTGCGCTCGGCGTCGGACGGGGCCGCGGTGACGTCGGACGGGGCCGGGATTGGCTCGAACTTGCTCCCCGCGGGACGGCCGGTCGGTGGCGTCTCGGTGGGTGTCGTGCCCTCGGCGGGAACGTGCTTGCAAGCAGAAACCAGGGCCAGGAGGCCGACAAAAATGGCGATACGTGTCTTGATCATGGCGCGGCGTATAGCTGGTTTCGGAAGTGGATGCACGCCCCAGGCTGGGGGATCCCGCTCAGGCGAGGGCGCCCACCGGAGGGGACGGCCCGCTAAGGCAACGGCTCCCGGCGGGACAGCAGGCCACCGAGGTGCTCGCATCCGGTCGCGTCACCCGCCGCGCAGGCAAGCTCGTACAGGGACCGGGCCCTCTGCTCGTCGATCTCCACCCCGAGCCCAAAGTGATGGAGCGCCCCCAGGTTGTTGCAGGCCGACGCCGATCCGAGCTCGCAGGCTTGCTCGAAGAAAATCACCGAGCGGCCCCAGACCGCCGGGGTGCTCCTGCCCATGAGATAATTGGTGGCGAGGGTTTGGCAGCTCCCAGCGTGACGACGAAGGCACTGCTCTTCACAGTCCTTTGGATCCCCGGCGTCGCATTGGTTGCCCCCCGCGGCCCGGGGTCGACTCTGAAGCCGTACAAAGAAGGGGCTCGGCCTCACCACCTCGGCCGGCGCCGGCGCGGTGAGGATCTCCCCTATCAAGCGCTCCAGTACACGCAGCAGATCGCGGGCGTCGCCGGCGACCAGGGCGCTATCGATGGCCTCGACCCGTTTCGCCTTGGCGTCCAAGACCTTGCCTACCGTCAGCCAGGTTCCACCGTCGAGGCGCACCACGGTGATCGCGAGTTGCTTGTCGATCCCGAGTCCGCCGATCAGATCCGTGATGCACCAGTCGTCGCAATCGAGGAGCCGCCGCTGGGCCTCGAGATCGAGGAGGGCCTCGAAGTCCTGCTCGCCGATCACGTCGCAGCCGCTCACGCCGTGGGCCGCGGCGAGCAGAAACTCCTCGAAGAAGACCGGCAGCTCAGCGCGGGCGCCGGCATTCAAACGTGGCGGCGACACGGCCAGGGTGTCGGCCCTCGCCCCGGCCGAAGACAGGCCGACGATCAATAATAGGCTCGCCCCACGCATCAGGCGGTCAGCCTAACAGAAAATCAGAACTTCAGCTCGCCGACCGTGATGGTTTCCTTTTTCTGAGTCAGCCGCAGGGTGATCGCCTGGCGTTTCTCGTTCGGCCGGCCGTAGTTGGTGAACAGCTCGAGCTGTACGGTCACCGCGCCGGTCAACGTTTGCGCCCGGCTACCGAAGTAGTTGGCCTTGACCGTGTAGGTGCCAGGCATCGCCTCGTGGATCACATACTCCTCCGGCCCGTAGCCCTGGGTGAAGTCGCGGGAGACCAGGCCGCCGATGCGGGTGCGGTTGTTACTGTAGTAGGCCTTCTCCCCGGTCGGCTCGATCACCCACATGTCGATGTCGGTCAGGTCCGCGTCCCAGGACAGGGAGATGCGCACGTCCACGTCGAGCAACTTGATCAGCCGTGGGTCGATGGGGATCGACTCCACCCCGGCGGCCTTGGCCTTGGGGATGATGTTGTTGAGCTCCATCAGGGCGATCAGCTCGATCTCGGAAAAACGATCCCAGGTGCGCATCACCACGTGGGCCAACAGCTCCATGGCCGGCTCGTACTTCTCCATCCTGGCGAGGACCACGGCCAGGTCGCGGTAGGACTGTGGCTCCTCGGGGCGCCATTGCTTGGCCTGCTCGAAGGCGATGCGGGCGAGCTCCAGGTGCCCGAGCTGCGCCAGCCTGTGGGCTACGACCCGTAACAACGGCGCGTCCTCGATCTCGAGCTCGGCTACGTTGGACAACACCCGCAGGCCGACCGCGGGCAACTCTTGGCGGAAAAAATAATCGGCGCAGTCGAGGTAGAAGGCGGGCGAGGCGTGGTAGGCGACTTTCTGCTCGAGATAGATGCCATAGGCCTCCGCCGCTGGGACCGCCTTGATCGCCGCGAGGTAGGGGGTGTCTGGATCCCAGGCCTTGAGCTCGATGGCTGGCTCGGGTTGCTCGGCGGGCGCCGCGGGGGTGCCCGGGGCCTCGTCATCCGCAATCGCCATCTCCTCGGCCTCGGCCATCGGCTCCTCGGCCATCAACCCGTCCATCTCGCTCGACGACGGAGAAGGCGGCGGCCTCGACACGCTCTTGGATTTCTTCGCCGAGACGCGACGGCGCGATGGACGCGACCGGGGACGCTCAGCCCGCATCCCCATCCCGGCACCTGACGACGCCCCCATGCCAGCCGCGCCCCGGCCCCCGCCCGGAGCCCTGCGCCTGGCCTTCTTCTCGTCCTTCTTTGCCGG
>JAUUZB010000491.1 GCA_030590185.1 Deltaproteobacteria bacterium | reverse complement strand
GGGTTGGTCGGGGTGTAGGAGCCGTGGGCGTCGTGGCAGGCGGTGCAGTCCATGTCGTAGGAGGGCGCCCCGGAATAACCGGGCCAGCCCCGCTTGGAGTTGAGCCCGTGGCTGCTCTGGTGCCAGGTGTAGTTGGCCCACCACGGCCCGTAACCCCAGTAGCTGCACGACTGCATCGGTCGTAGGCCGGTGACCGTGGTGGAGTCGGTGCTGCAATCGGAGAGCGGGCCGTCGCAGGGTTGGCCGGTCGCGTCGATGGTGATCGTCGGTACCACCACCCCTGGCGGCATTTGGGTATCGGTCGGATCGGTGCCGCCCCAGTGGCAGCTGATGCAGAAGTTGGCCGTGGTCCCGGTCCACACCTGACCCTCGGGGCCCCAGGGATCGGCGAGGGGTTGGGTGTCAGCCGACGTGTGACTCGAGTGGCAGTTGAGGCACTCGACCTTGGCGCCGCTGAAGGCTTGGTCCGCGTCGCTGATGTCGTGGTGCGAATTGACCGGTCGCATGGTGCCCTCGGCGCCGAAGCAGAAGTCGCCGTACCACTCTCGCCACTGCAGGGTGCCCATGAAGCGCGTGGCGATGTCGGTGGGCGCGTTTCCGGTGCCAAAGGGATCGGCAGGGTCCACGGATCTCTGGGCGCCATCGGCGTCGTGGCAATTCATGCAGAAGGTGGAGAGGTCCGGATCGTTGGTGAGCTCCGCTGGGTCGACAAAGGAGATCAACTCGCCGTTGTCGGCATTCTTGAGCTCGATCTGCCCATTGCCGTGGGTGGTGAGGTCGTGGCAGACCAAACACCCGGCGTGGGTCTCGGGGACCTCCGTGAGATGGCCATGGGTGGTGTCCGTGGGGAACTCACCGGCCACGGCGCGCCGGCCACCGACCGGTATGCCGTCGCCATTATCGACCGCTTGATCGTGACAGTCGGTGCAGGTGAGGGCCGCGAAGCCGTCCTGATGGGGATGACAGCTGATGCAATTCATCCCGACCATGTGCTGATGGTCGGCGCCCGCGTCCTGGGTGTGGTGCTGGGTTTGCTGGTGGCAGACCTGGCAAGCGCCGGTCCAGGGCGCGTCGGTGTCGCCGCGGGCGAGGTCCCCCGGCGATTCGTGAAACACCAGCGGGTCGAGGGCGGCTGCGTAGTAGCGGCTGGGATCGCTGCGCACCAACGATAGGTTGTCGGCGGTCGTCCCGGTGTGGGGATCGGTCACCGTGTCCGCGGCGTGCACGTTGTGACAGGTGCCGCAGTCGAGGGAGACCGTGCCCCCCGCCACCGTGTGCTGCCCGACGTCGGCCTTGCCGGCGGCCATGCCGGTGGGGTTGTGGCAGCTGCGGCACAGGGTCTCCTGCTCGAGGCCCCGGGGCAGAAGCACGGCGGTGTGGGCGGCGTGGCAGTCCTCACAGTTGATGCCCCAGGCCGGATAGTGGGGGAAGCCGAGGGCGTTGGCGGTGGGGGCTGCGAGCTGCACCGCTACGCTGGCGGCCAGGCTGACGAAGAAGGTGCGGGTCATCACGGTGCACCTCCGTCATTAGAGGCAGAGGCGATCAGCTCGACGCGATGATTCCCGGCGTTGGCGATCCAAACCTCGTCGTTCGACGCGAGCAGGAGATCGAGGGGAACGTTTAGCTCCCCGGGGTCGGTGCCGAGCTGGGCGTAGTGGCCTAGGTAGGCGCCGCTGTAGGGATCGACGATCTGAACCCGGTGGAGGTAGGAGTCCAACACGTGGAGCCGACCGAGATCATCGAGGGCGATGCTCTGCAGGCGCACGAAGCGCCCTTGCCACGCGGAGGAGAATGCCTCGACTCGCTCCCCCCAGCTGTCCAGGTGAACGCCGTCGAGATCGAAGAGGTGCACCCTGGCGGTGCGTTGATCCGCCACCCACAGGCGTCCACCGGCGGATGTCTCTCCGAGGGCCAGGGCCACTGGGAATGTCAGGTTTTGATCCCCGGCGCCGGTGAGACTCCAAGACTGCGCCCCCCCGGGCGGGAAGACCACGACCGCCCCGGCGGCGCTATCGGCGACCCAGAGTGTGCCGTCCGGCCCGAGCTCGAGATCGTTGGGCATGGACACGCCGTCGAGCGACCCCAGGCGTTGGCCGTCGTGGTCGTAGATTTCCACCGCCTGATGACCATGACTGCCCACGTAGATTTCCCCCGCCGCCGAGACCGCCACGCCGAGGGGGCGGTCGATGCCACTGAGCTCACCGATTAAGGTGCCGCTCGCGTCCAGGATAAAGACCGACCCAACCGTGGCGTCGGAGACATAGAGCCTACCGTCGGGACCGCGGGCCAGCCGGGTGGGCGTGCGCAGGCGGTTCACGGGCGAGAGATCCGGCACCAGGGCCTGTCCCAGGCTCGGTTCCTGCTCGAGGGTAGGTGTGCCTAAACGAGACACCAGCATTGATCCCAGGCCACCCTCCCGCTCACGGTGGGCGGGCATCACCCGTTCGGGGGGTTGTTTTGCCAGGGCCACGTTCAGCTCACCGGGGCCGCGGGGATCGGACGCAGGCGCTGCGCTAGTCGTGACGTCCCTATCTAATGAAGGGGCGACGGACTGGGCGGCCGGCTCCGTCGAGGGGACGATGGCAGCATTCCCGGGCAGCAGCTCTGTCGGTTCGCTGCAGCCAGCGAGCCAGCAGACAACCAAGCCCCCAACCACGATCGGAGTTCCATTGCACTTCACGTCCAGTACCTCCTGGTCAACCGATGTCGCCGGAGAGTCTGGGCTCACACCCAGCCACCCGTTCCGGATCATCCGCCAACCGATATCCCGATATCTCAAACTCCCGATGTCACAACGTAGCAGCCCTGACATGGTACCCGATTCGAGGGGGTAAGCGCATATCCTCTCGTCGGAGATTTGGAGTTGATGGTACGAACCCGGTCCCATTCGCCGATGGGCAGCTCCGCTGGAAAGATCGCTGGAAAGATCGTGCGGCGGCCGGGTTCGATCGAGGAGCGGCGCTTCGCCGACTCAGCTCACCGTCCGGAGCCGAACAGCGCCTCGAGGGCGGCGTGGCGGTAGAGATCCGAGAGGGTGGGATAGTTATAGAGCGTGTCGAAGATCTGCTCGGCGGTGGTGCCGCCATACAAAAAGGCCTGACCGATGTGAATGAGCTCTGAGGCGTTGGTGCCGAGGATGTGGACGCCCACCAGTTGCATGTCCGAGGTTCGAAACAGCAGTTTGAGCAGGCCGCCGCGGTCGCCCAGGATCTGACCTCGCGGGTTCATGTCGTAGCGACCGCGACCGGAAACGTAATCGACTCCGGCGGCGGTTAGGGACTCCTCGGTCTCGCCGATGTAGCTCACCTCGGGGATGGCGTAGATCGCAAAGGGCAACGGGTGATCGTCGCGCTTCGCCCGGGGCTCGCCGCAGGCGTGGCGCACCGCGCGGCGGCCTTGCTCCATGGAGGTGCTCGCCAGCGCCGGGTAGCCGATGATGTCGCCGACGGCGTACACGTTCGGCACCGTGGTTTGGTAGTGGTCGTTGACCTCGAGCAGGCCCCGGGAGCTCGGCTCGATGTCGATCTGCTCGAGCCCGAGGTCGCGGCTGTTGCCGTCGCGGCCGGCGCAGTAGAGCAGGATGTCGCCGGTGCAGCTCTCCCCCTCTTCGGGAATGATCCGCACGCTGGGTGGGTCGGTCTCGAGGCGTTCCACCGAGCGGTAGCGCCAGTCGTGCAATACCTCCACCCCGAGCCGGTTCAGCTCCTTGACCAGGAGGTTACCGATCTCGCGATCCATGTACGGCAGCATCCGGGGCCGGGTGTCGAGCAGGGTCACCTGAGCGCCGATGGCGGCGAAGATCGAAGCGTACTCCACACCGATGACGCCGGCGCCGTAGACGACCACGGACTTCGGCACGCGGGGCATTTTCAAGATCGTGTCGCTGTCGAATACTACCTCGTCGTCAAAGGGCACGTCGGTCGGGCGATTGGGAGTGGCGCCGGTGGCGATGATGATCTTCTCACCGTGGACCAGGCGCTCCCCTTCGTCGCCCTCGACTCTAATGGTGTGCGCGTCCACGAAGCGGCCGGTGCCGTGGAGGATCTCAACGCTGCGCCGGTCGAGCACCCAGTTGATCAAGGCCAGCTCCCGCTGCACCACCTGGCGCTCGCGGTGCATCAAGTCAGCGATGGTGTTGTCTGGACTGATCTCGCAGCGCAGTCCCTCTTGGCGATGACTGGTGAGCCCACGCACGAACAGGGCGCTCTCGCGCAGGGTCTTGCCCGGGATGGCCCCCCAGTTGATGGCGGTGCCGCCCACCACCCGGTAACGCTCGACGATGGCGCTGGTGTGGCCGAGCTTGGCGGCCTGAAGGGCGGCGCGCTCGCCGGCCGGGCCGCCGCCAAGGATGACGAAGTCGAAGCTGTCCACGCGGTCTCCCCTGTGGTGGCTACGCCAACTGTCGCAAGACGTAGGACAGGATCCCACCGTGACGGAAGTACTCGACCTCGTTGGGCGTGTCGATACGGGTGATCACCTCGATGCTGCGTTCACCGGCGGCGGAGATCACCTGCACCTGGAGCTTTTGGCGCGGCGCGAGTCCGGCCGCGATGCCGCGGATGTTGAGCGTCTCCTCGCCGGTCAAGCCGAGGGAGGTCGCGTCCTCGCCCTCCTGGAACTGCAGCGGCAGCACGCCCATGCCGATGAG
>JAUUZB010000839.1 GCA_030590185.1 Deltaproteobacteria bacterium | reverse complement strand
GGTCTGCTCGGGGGACCCCCGGACGTGGACCAGCAAGTCGATATCCGAGGCAGGCCCGGCGGTAGCGTTTTTCGTGCTGCCAAAGACGTAGAGACCCACCACCCCAAAACGCTGCGGATCGAGCTCGTGGCCGATGTGTTCCGCCATCTGGAGTCGCCAGCGCCAGTGGCCCTCGGTGGTCGGCGGCGTAGGGGGGCGTTGGTCTTCGGCGAGCCGTACCGCCACCGAGCGATCGCTGAGTAAGCCTACCGCCCGGTCCTGCTCCGCGTTCATCAGGACGCGCAGGACGCGCCCGTCGGCGTGGCTCGGTACATCGATCACCCGCAGCACGTGCTCCAGATGGGCGTAGTCCGGCAGCATCTCGCCGAGGAGGTTGGGCGCCCCGCGCAGCCACTGCTCGTTGAGAAATCCCCCTCGTTCGTCGGGGTAGAGGGGCAGGTAGCGAATGTTCGATTCGACCAGATCCTGAAAGAAATGGGTGCCAAAGGAGAGGTCCGGGACGTAGCTGCCCTTCTGTCGGGCAATCTCCACCAGGACTGCGGTGTTGCTGATATCGGCGTAGGTGACACGCACGCCGAGCTTGATGTCACCGCGGCTACCCCAGCGGCCGGGTCCCATCAGGATGAACTGGCGTTTGGGGAGCTGTTTGTTCAGCCGGCCGACCGCCTCGCCGACCGCCGCGAGCTTCGTCGGGTCGCGCAGGAAGGCGTAGCCCTCGGGATCGACAAAGACGATGTGGGTGATGTCGGGCACCCAGCCGTTGGAGACATAGCGGTCCGCCGCGAACAGCAGGCTATCCGGGTCGATGGTATCCGGGATCTCCACCGCCACGGTGTTGTCCGAAGCGGATTGGGGCCGGCACTGCAGGAGGTAGAGGTTCTCGCCATCCGAGGCGAACTCGATGTCGACCGGCGTGCCGAGAGCCTCCTCAAGGGTCCTCAAGATGCGAGTCAGGCAGGGCACGAATGAGGTGGTCGCGGTCAAGCCATCGAAGGTGACCACCAGGCTCTGCGCGGTGAGGTCGGTGGCGATCCCCATGGGGCGCTGCAGGATCCCGTCACGGTTGACCGAGAAGATGCGTGCCGCCGCCGGGTACTCGTTGCCGTGGCCGCGCATCACGTCGGAGACGTACACCGTCTCGAACTCGTTCTTTTCCAGGTTGATGACGTCCATCTTTTTGGGCGAGTACCGCAGCACCTCCTCGGATGAGACGTTGACCCGCAGCTTGGGTTGCCCAGGGGCGATGAGAACGGGGTAGTCGTCGCCGAGGCGGTCCACCGCCCGGGTACCCAGTCCTGGCACCATGCGCAACAGACCATCCTCGCGTTTGATGCGCGGCGACCAGCGGAACTCGTTGTTGGTGAATGCGACGCCGGCGAAGGCGGGGAAATAGTAGGGCCCGACCTGCTCGCCCACCACCTGCTGAATCATGACGCCCATCTCTTCGTGGAAATCGAGCAGGCCACGGGCCTCACGATACTCGATTGGATCCGGGCCAAAGATGGAGGCGTAGATCTCTGCCACGGCGTCGAGCAGGGCTTCGAGGCGCTCCTGTTTGCCCCCCTGGTTGGCGAGAAACAGGCTGACGTATTTTCCCGAGAAGGCCGAGCCGATCTGGTCCTCGAGCAACCCGGAGCTGCGGACCACCAACGGGACCTCACCAAAATCGTCGAGGGCCACGGAGAGGCCCTGCGCGATGTCGGGTGGAAAGCGTGAATTCTTGAAGACCTGGATCAGCCGCGGGTACTCCTGGCGCACCTCTTCGATCGGTCGGTACTTCTGTTCGTAGAGCTCCTCGAGGTTGTTGTGCTCGATGAAGGCGAGGAGGGCGTCGGAGACGACGTACCAGGTCTTGGGCGTACGGATTCCACGGAGCTCCGCGTGTTCCTCGGCGGCGCGCTCGAGGATGCGGCTAGCCAAGAACAGCCCGGCGCTCTTGCCGCCGAGCTTGCCGTAGCTCTCGCTCGAGCAGACCAGTCTCTCCGTGAGCGGGAAAAAGGCGGCGATGTCGACGTGTTGGCTGGCGATCTTGATGAAATGCAGTTGGTCGGTGAAGAAATGCCGCAGCAGCGCGACCAGCAGCCCGTTGCTGGTGGCGAGGGGCAGATCGTCGCTGTCGGAGGCCACGAACTGCAATCGGCGTACGGCGTCACAAACCTCCTGCAGGGAAGCGTTGGTGTGCAACATGGGGCGAACCAGGGCGCTGACGCGATCCTCGTTGATCCACTTTTGTACGCGGGTGAGGATCTCGGCATCGGCCAGGTGTCGACCGGCGACCTCGAAGACCTCATCGGCGAGTCGTTTGAGCTCACCGCGGGGCCGTCGCTTTCTCGGCCGGTTGGTTTCGCCCCCGGCTGGTCCGCCATCATCCTGCACGTAGCGGTGTAGCAATGCGTCGGCGTCGGCCACGCCGCTCCAGCAGAGGCTGTTCAGCATCTTGCGAGAGATGCGATCGAGGAGCTCGCGGTCGGTCCGGCGCAGGAGATCGAGCGCCACCGACCACTCGGGACGCCCGCGCCCCTCACCGCTGTCGATGACTCGGGCCTCGTCCTCGAACATCTGCCGTAGCCGTTGATGGAGAACAAAATGCGCCAGGCGGTCGGCGATGGTCCCGAGGAGCCTCGCCTCCTCGGCGAGGAACGGCCCGGATTCGCCGCCCGGCATCTCCTGGAGATAGACGACACAGATTTCACCCACCGTTCGGTCCTGGACTCGGATGTCGGCGGTTTGTTTCCAGGGGGTGATGCTGAAGCGCGGGGAGCTGTGGGTCTCGCCCTCCAGACCGATCCGAGCCTCGCAGACATCGGTGAACTGCCACCCGGCTGGGATCACGGCGACGAGCTCTCGGCAGACCTCCGCCAGGCTGCGGTCCGGCTCAGAGAGCAGCTCCTCCACCTTATAGAGGCAGGTCAGCTCCTTGGCGCGTTCCTGGAGATGGGCGATCAGGCCGCCCTCGCGTTGCTCAGGGGCCATGGCGGGCGATCATTCCACGGTGATGGCGGGACAGTCCTACACCCAGCCGCGGTCGCCGCACGCCATCGCGACTCGACTGATGGCGATGACGTAGGCGGCCTCGCGCATGGAGAGCTTACGCTTGAGGGCGAGCTCGCTGACGCTCCGGTAGGCGGTGGTCATGGTGCGGTCGAGCTTGCCGAGGACCTCATCCTTGGACCAGTAGTAGTTCATGTTCGACTGCACTTGTTCGAAGTAGGAGCAGGTCACCCCGCCGGCATTCGCCAGGAAGTCGGGGATGACGTGGATGCCGCGCGCCTCCAGGATCTTATCGGCGGCTGGCGTGGTGGGGCCATTGGCGCCCTCGGCGATGATGCGGACCTTCTCGTGGATTAAAACCATTCTCAACAAGCTTTTCTTTGGATAACCGGGAATTTAAAGGTCTTTTTGCTTTAGTCGGATATGCAGAAGTTGGTAT
>JAUUZB010000141.1 GCA_030590185.1 Deltaproteobacteria bacterium | reverse complement strand
CCTAGAAGGTGAAGTTGAAGCTCAGGCCGCCGTCCCAGCGCTAGTAGCGAGGCGGTCAATAGGGTCGTGGCGCGGGGGACCATCGGGCGAGTATGGCGTGCTCGCGCCGGAGCCAAAACCGGCCTGGCCAATCGAGTGCGCTCGGGGAGCGACCCCGCTACGAACTCCCCGCGTGCAGCGTATCGTCGACATAGCGAAACGGCCTGACGCGCTCACAGAACTCTGCAAACCCCGACTTTTCTGCGAGTAGGGAGCGGATTTGCGCCACGCACGCATCGAAGTCCCTCGCCTCAAAACGTGCGCCCACGCGGCTGACGTACGCACGCGTGACGCCCAGCGCCACTTGGTGGCGATATTGCTCATCTACGGTACCCGCACCTAGGTAATAGCGGTCAGCATTCTCTGCGCAGCGCGTCTTCTTGGGACAGGGCGTGAATTTGCAATGCAGGGGTTTGACCTCCGCCACGGCACAGCGGTCATCGTCGCCGTGGAAGACGCAGCTATCGTCGCGGCGAAGCTGCAGGCAGCCGCTCGCCTCCGAGACCGTTTCGCCAACGTGCCGCGCAAAAAACTCTGCGGGGCTAATGCTCAGATGAGCCGACAGACGCTCGATGTCGTCGAGGCTGACGATCGTCTCGTGCGCCTCCTTGCCCCGGTTCTCACAGCTCCCGCAATCAAACGCCAGGGCGATGGGTGACCCGTCCGATCCCTTGGCGAGGCGAAGCTTTTTGCCGGGGCGTACGGACAACGCCTCTTTGATGCTGGCTAGAGCGCGGTTGAAGGCGTCCTCGATCCATACCGCCCCGTGCTGCTCAATGTACGCCCTCGTAACCCCAATCGCGACAGCCTGTTCCCATAGCCCACGTTGTTCCTCGGTCGTGGAACAGAAACTCACCCACGGCACGGTCCCATTTCGTTTGTCTCGCTCACACGAATAGGCGGAGCAGGTCCACGGTCGGTGAGAGTAGATGGAGCACTCACTTTCCTCGCTCAGGAAGACACATCCCCCCCCCTCGCACTTTCTCAACTTGAATAAACCATTTCTCCCCGTTCGCCCGCGTTCCACGAACCATTGAAAGGCGTCGCCGCTCGCTGAACCAACCCCACGCGCCAGGCTCTCGATATCCAGTAGGGTCAGCGGGATCTCGAAGCTACAGCACCGGCCGCATCGCTCACACGGCGGCGTATTTGGGATCGATTGATGGCGACTCATGACGGTGCACAGCCTCCGGATTCTATAGTGATTTTCTAGACACGCGACGATGCCCGCCTGTTGGTGTTTCTCTTTGCCGGCCCCGAGGCCCCATGGCCGCGACCGCCTGCAGGATGGCGCGCGGGACGTCTCTGAGACTGACGACGCGTTGAACCCCACCTTCGTCGAGCGCTGCCTTTGGCATGCCGTACACCACGGAGGACGCTTCATCCTGGGCGATCGTACTTCCACCCGCGACGTGCAACTCACAAAGGCCAGCGGCGCCATCCTTCCCCATGCCGGTGAGAACGACTCCAATCCCCAAGGGCCCCACCGCCTGTGCCACCGAGTGCAGGAGAACGTCGACCGATGGCCTGTGCCCGTTGACCTTCTCACCGCGACTGAGGTCGACGAAGGTCTTATTGTGATCGCGCCGCACGAGTAGGTGACTGTGCCCGGGGGCGATGAGGGCGCGGCCAGGGGTCACCAGATCGTGATGAGATGCTTCCTTGACCGAGAGAGCGCAGGTCTCGTTGAGGCGGGTGGCGAAGGCCAGCGTGTACCCCTCTGGCATGTGCTGGGCCACGACGATCCCCGCCGGAAAGGTCGAGGGTAGCTCGGAGAGAACGAGCCGGATGGCCTCGGTGCCGCCGGTCGACGCGCCGATGGCCACGATGATCTGGGACCAGGCAGCGGTGCACCCGGACTCCGGTCGGCGCTCGACGACATCTCGGCGCTCCGCCGGGCTGGTATGTACAGCGCGGCCGTGGCGTTTGCGTTTTTTCGCCAATGCCCTGATCTTGGCGACCAACTCCGCGGCGATGGTTTCTCGGGCTCCTGAGAAGGAGCCGCTCGGTTTCTGAATGAAATCGAGGGCACCTAGCTCGAGGGCTCTCACCGTCCGGTAAGCGCCCGCGGAGGTGTAGGCGCTGAGCATCACGACCGGCCTCGGTGCCGCCTTCATGATTCTCTTGAGCGTCGCCAGGCCATCCAGCCCGGGCATCTCCACATCCAGAGTCACGATATCCGGATCAAACCTGGCGATCTTTCGAAGGGCCGTGCGCCCATCGGCGGCTGTCTCCACGTCCCCAAAGCCCGGCGCCGCGTTGAAGATGTTGCGCAGTGATTGGCGAACGACTGCCGAATCGTCCACGACCATGACCCGGATTCCGTCGATGCCCACCGTCACACCTCTCCCCGCCGCGACAGCATTTTCACCCTGACCCGAAAGGTGTCCAAATCGACCGACATCTTTCGTCCGATGCCGCCACCCACGTCCTCGCCCACGACGGGGATTCTCGCCTTCTCGAGTTCTCGCCTGACTACCTGCAGGTTGTTCTTGCCTACTTGACCGACGCCTTCGTGCTCCGGTGAAAACATGCTCCGCGATCCCCCGGCCAATTTTGCTTCGACCGCGCCACCATTTACGCCGGCCCGGCTCATGGCCTCGAGCAGCGCGGGGACTACCGTGTCGGCGAATTTCGCTTTTTGCAGATTGCCCTCGGGGCAATGAGGCATCATCACGTGGGCGAGTGATCCTATCTTGCTGGTCGGCTCCCACAGGGCTACCCCTACGCAGGAGCCCAACAAGGCCGTCAAGCGCGCCGGACCCCGGTCCACGTGCAGGCACCCGATATCAACGGTGGTCGTCTCGTCGCGGCCGTTTCCAAATGAGTACCAGCCGGATGGGCTCCGCGCCGAAACGAGGCGGTCCCGGTTCTGGGCGACGCTGTCGGTGACGGTCAGGGAGTGGCTGCCGAGATCTAGCACGACCTGCCGGCTCTTGGTTCCACCGAGGTGCCGTTGTGTCATGCCGATGCCGCTCTCGAGGAGGACATGGTCGATCATTAGAGCCCGAGCGCTCGCCAGAGAATTTCTCAAGGACCTGGGCGACAGCTCGAGCAGGTCGGCGCCGCCGACGATGACGGCATTGGCGCGGGTCGGGCTGAGTCCCCCCTGCTCGAGCGCCAGGAGGAACCGTTGGATGGCGGTCGCCTGGGCGTGGGCTGACGCCTGTTTGTTGCAGGTTCGATGGGCCTGGTGGCCAATGTGCAGGAGACCGCCAACCTCGAAGCCCGCGGAGTGGCATGCAACGACATACCCCGAGCCCACCACCGACTTGATGATCTCCGGGCTGCTCGCCACGCGACTCATGCCGCGAGCAATGTGATGGGTTGTTTGCCGCATCATCGTCGGTTCCGAGGCTCACGGGCGCGCAGACCTCTTCTCCGGCGGGGGCGCGAGCCGGTCTGGATCGTCTCTCTGCGGTAAACCGATGGGGTCACCATCCGCAGGCCCGTATCGAGCCCGGTGAGTGTCTCGGCGTGCCCGATCACCAACAGGCCGTTCTCCGGCAACAGGCGTTCCATCTCCGCCACCAACGCCTGTCGTACCGGGCGGTCGAAGTAGATCATGACGTTTCGGCAGAAGATGATGTCGAGGGGCCCCTTCATGGGAAAGGGCGGCTGGGCGAGGTTTAGGCGCCGCAACAGCACTCGGGCCTTCACCTCCCGCCTCACCTGCCAATGGGTCTCGGTCCCTATCCTGTGCCGCCGAAAGCCCCGGGTCCGCTCCACTTTGGTTACCGGCGCCAGGGTCTTCTCCGGGTAGATCGCCTGTTCAGCCCGGGCGAGGACGGAGGTGGAGATGTCGGTGGCCAGAATCTGGTAATCGACCGCCTCGTCGTCGAGCCCGAGACTGGCGGCGATGGCCATCGAATACGGTTCCTCACCGCTAGAGGAGGCGGCGGACCAAAGACGGAACCTCCGTTGTCCGTTGGCCCTGAGCCGCTTGAGGGTATCGCTCAGTAGCTCAAAGTGCTCCCGTTCACGGAAGAAGCTGGTGAAGTTGGTCGAGATGACGTCGAGCAACTGCACTAGCTCCTGACCGCTCTCGTCCCGATGAAGGAAATCGAGGTACTTGCGCAGATTGGGCAGGCCGAGAGCCCGCAGCCGCTTGGAGAGGCGCGCCTTCACCAACGCCTCTTTCCCATCGCGTAGATGGATGCCGGCGTTCTCGTACACGATCCTGCGAAAGCGACGAAAGAGCGCCGGGTCCATCGGCTCATTGTTGGAGGTGGCGACGGCAAGCATGGGATTGGCTCGTGCGGGCATCACCCCGCACGTCAGCCCGGTTGATTCGCTAGAAATCCCTGAAGTCCTGATCGGGAGCCAACCCTTGCCTCAGGGCAGGCGAGTGAATCTCGGCTCGAGGCTGTCTGGGCGCTAGCTGCGCGGGTCGACTGACCTCTTTCCTGTCCAACTCAAACGTCGTGACCATGCCGGCGAGCTCCTCGGCCTGGCTGGCGAGCTCCTCGGCGGCGCTCGAAGACTCCTCGGAGTTGGTGACGTTCTGCTGGACGACCTGATCCATCTGCGCGACCGCCTTGTTGAGCTGCTCGAGCCCACGGGCCTGTTCTTGACTCGAGGCGGCGATCTCCTCCACGAGATCCGTCACCTTGCCGACCGACCCAACGATATCCTCCAGGTTGGCGCCGACATCCTTGGTAATGGTTTCGCCTTCGCCGCTGAGCTTGACCGACTCGTTGATCAAGGCCTCTGTTTTGCCGGCGGCTTCCTTTGACCTCTGCGCGAGGTTGCGAACCTCCTCGGCTACCACGGCGAACCCGCGCCCCGCCTCACCGGCCCTGGCGGCTTCCACCGCGGCGTTGAGGGCCAGCAGGTTGGTCTGAAAGGATATTTCATTGATATCTCGAATGATCTGAGAGGTGCTCTCCGCGGCGAGCCGAATTTTGCTCATCGCCTCGAGCATCTGAGCCATCGAGCCTTGACCCAGATCGGCGGCACCCTTCATCGTTTGTGATAGGTCATTGGCCTTCACAGCGGACTCCGCGTTCTGCTTGGTCATGCCGGCCATCTCTTCGAGATTGCTCGAGGTCTCCTCAATGGAGCTGGCCTGCTCCGAGGCGCCCTGGGAGACCGCCTGGGCGCCAGAGGCGATCTGGGTCGACGCCGAGGAGACCTGCTCTGCCGACTGCGCTACCTGCAGGAGGGCTTCGTGCAGCGCCTCACCCGTGCTGTTGGTGGCGTCCTTGAGCAGCGCGTGATCACCGGCGAAATCGGAGGTGATCCGGGCGCGCAGATCACGTTTGGCCAACTGCTGCAACACCAACACGGCCTCGTCGACTGGAGCGAGCAGCGCCTCGAGCGTGGCGTTGAGCCCCTTGACGATATTCTGGAACCCGATCACCTCGTATTGGTCCGGGTCGCCTCGCGCCGATAGTTGACCGTTGACGAACGCCTTCGCTAGCGTCTCTACCTCCCCCACTGCTCTGTTCTCCTCCGTGATGTCGACCACGTATTCGATCCCGCCAACAATCGTACCGGTGGAATCCTTGAGGGCGCTTCCCGTGTAGCGAATGGGTAAGGGGCCGCCCGGCAACTCAGCGATGGTGTCGCCCGTGAAGTTGGTGTCTTGCCGCATGGCCTTGCCCACGCAGCAGTCGCCAGTGTTGCAGTGACCGGTATTGAACAGGGAGTAACATTTCTGCCCCCTGCACTCGTCCTGGGTGCGCCCGACCGCCTTGGCGCCCGCCGGGTTCATGAACTCGACGTTGAAATCCCTGTCCACGGCCATGACCGGGGTTGGGATGTTGTTCAGATACTCCACCTTGAGCCCGGCGTCGTCCATGGCCTTCTTTTGGTCCGATATGTCGACGATGTATTCCAGGGCGCCCACGATGTTCCCCTCGGGGTCCTTCACCGGAGCGCCGGTGTACTGGATTGTCAGGTCGAGTCCCGCCGGCTTTGCCAGCGTCTCTCCGCCAAAGACCCCGTCCTTCTGCATGGCTTGGGCACACCTGCACTCGGGTGTGTTGCAGTGCTCTGTCTGGAACAGCTCGTGGCATTTCTTGCCGAGCACGTCCTCCACGCTCCGGCCCACCAGGGCTGCGCCGTGGGGGTTCATGTAGGTGACATTGAATTCTCGGTCGATGCGCATAATCGGAGTGGGAATGTTGTTCAGGTCCCGAACGGCCTGTTCGCCGGAGTCGCCAGCCGCTCCGTTCGTGCCGAGCGTGGCGATCACACCCAACGGTTCGTCGTCGTCATCGTTGACCGGCACGGCGCTGAACGTGACCTTCTGGGTTTCCTTGGTGAGACGGTTGGTGACGACAAAGTCCTCCATCGTCTCCTCTTCTTCGGAGCGCAGGGCGAGCTCGGCTGGGGTGAGCTTCTTCCGGCTGTGAAAGGCGCTCCAGGCCTTTTTCCCGACCAGCTCGACGGAGGTGCGGCCGGTGAGCTCCTCCATGGGGCCGCTCCAAAACGAGATGTTCCCTCTGCCGTCCGTGGCGAAGGTCGCCTGTGGCAGCGCCGCGATGAGCCGCGGGTCTAGGCTGCCGTTGGTTGCCTTCTTTTTCCTCGTTGACGTAGCCATTCCTGTCTCCTCGATAGATCCGTTGTCCGGTGGGTTTCTTTTCGTGTTGGTAGAGTTGCGTTTGGTGGTTTTTCTCGTCCTCATGCGCTTGCCCCCAGGTTAGCCTCGTCCGCGCTGCCCGCGGAGCTGGCGAGGATCTCGGTTTCCTCCGCGGTCAGGACCTTGCCGATGTCGAGAAGGAAGATGACACGCTTGCCGGCCTTGCCCACGCCGAGGATGAACTCGGTATCGATGGCGCCGGTGCCGAAATCCGGCGGCGGCTCAATCTGTTTTGGGGCGATGTCGAGGACCTCGAGCACCTCGTCCACCAGTACCCCCATGATGAGCTCGGCGCCCTCAAACTCGTATTGGACGACGATGATCACCGTCCAGGTCGTCTCCTTGATTCGACCCATCCTGAACTTCAGCCTCAAGTCTACGACCGGGATCACCTTGCCGCGCAGGTTGATCACCCCACGGATGAAGGACTTCGTGCCGGGCACGGGGGTGATCTCCATGATTCGGTTGATGTCCCGAACTTTGAGGATCTCTACACCGTACTCCTCGTCGGCGAGCTTGAAGGTCATGTACTTGCCGGCCACCCTGGACCGGAGGCCGTCGGATGAACCATCGACTCCGTTTGATCCATCATCAACAGATTCGCGTCGATAATCGTTCATGGAGATACCTCGCAGGATTGGTTGTTGTTCTCTTTGTTCTCGGCAACGTTATCTGGAGGCAGGCCAAGCGCCGGACTTGCCGCCTCTTCGATCTTTTCGAGAATGCGCGCCCCACCACGTTGCACGATGTCATCTACGTTCAGGATCAGGCCCACCCGCCCATCTGGCAGGATGGCAGCGCCGGACAGGAACTCGGTCCGCCCGACACCCTCCGACAGGGTTTTGATCACCACTTGCTGCTGGTTGATAACCTCGTCCACCAAGAGGGCTACCTTTTTGCCGGCGCTCTCTAGGACCACGGCGAGACCGTCTTCGGCGCGGGTCTTGGCGTTGCGGAGATCGAACAGGCGGGACAACCGAATGAGAGGAATGATCTCGCCCCGAACACATAGGGCCTCTCGGTTACCTTGATGGGTCGCCACGGTCTCCGAGGTTGGCTGGATCGACTCCATCACCGACAAGGTCGGGATGATGTACTGCTCGTCGCCACAGACCGTGAGCATCCCATCGATGATG
>JAUUZB010000071.1 GCA_030590185.1 Deltaproteobacteria bacterium | reverse complement strand
CTGGAGCTGACCATCTGGCAGCCGGAGGAGGTGATGTCGCGGATGTCCCCCTTCGTGCGGGCCATGCACGAGAAATCGGGTCTGCTCCCGAAGATCCAAAAGTCGGAGGTCGACCTCGAGGACGCCGAGCGGCAGGTGATGACGATCCTAGCCCCCATCGCGACCTACAAGCGGGCCCTGCTCGCCGGCAATTCGGTCTGGCAGGACCGTCGGTTCCTGAGCAAGTTCATGCCCTCCTTCAATGACTACATGCACTATCGGCTGATCGACGTCTCCACCCTCAAGGAGCTCGCCTTTTGGTGGCACAAAGCCCGCTTTGAAAAGCCGAAGGACGGCGCCCACACCGCCCTGTTCGACATCCGTCAATCGATCGCCGAGCTCAAGTATCTGCGTGGGCAGGTGATGAAGTAGGGTGGCCGAGCTCTTCGCGGCGCCTCAGATCATCAGCGCCTCGCGGCGCACCGACATCCCCCGCTACTTCGGGCGCTGGCTCGACCAACGCCGACGCGCTGGGAGCGCTAGCTTTCGCAGCGCCTTTGGTGTGCCCGGCGAGGTCTCCCTGCGGCCCGCCGACGTGATCGGTTATCTGTTCTGGACCAAGAACGCGCGTCCCTTTCGCTCGCAGCTGTGTTCCCTGCGCGCCGAGGGCATGCCCTACGTTTTCCAGTACGCCCTCAACGCCTACGGTCCGGAGATCGAGCCGAACCAACCGGACCTGGGCCGTCTGATCGACGATTTTCTGGCGGTGGCGGCGGACCTGCCTGGCCCCGGGGCGATCCAGTGGCGCTATGATCCGATCCTCCTCTCGGAGACCTATGACCGGGCGTTCCACCTCGATCGTTTCGGTCGCCTTGCCCGGGCGCTCGCCGGCGCCACCCGGGTGGTGAACGTTTCGTTGCTCGAGCCCTACTTGAAAGCCCTGCGCCGGATGCCGGCCGGGATCAGCTACCGGCGGGTCGACCCGAGTCGGCACAAAACCGTGGCGCGCGACTACCCGGACCTGCCGCAGGCCGATGAGGAGGTGGCTGGCCTGCTCGCGGATCTACGCGCTGTCGCCGGGGCCAACGGCATGGAGCTGCGGGCCTGCAGCAACCCGGAGCTCGGCCTGCCCGCGTCGCAGTGTTGCGGCGCGGAGTTGTTCGCGGCCCATGGCGCGAGGGTGCGTGCCCAGGTCGCGGGGTTGCGGGCCCGGGCTACCCGCCCCGGGTGCCAATGTTTGGCGACCGTCGATATCGGCATGGACAACACCTGCCTGAACGGCTGCAAGTATTGTTACGTGGTCACTTCCCAGGGGGCGGCGATCGACAATTTTCGCCGGCACGATCCCAACGCCGACGGCCTGCGGTGAGGCCGAGGTGCTTGCCTTGTCAGCCCGCCGACATACCCTGTAGGGGAGAGCCCATGTCACGTTCCTCCATCGGCATCGACGGCGACCTGTACGACTACCTGGTGTCGCACGGCGTGCGCGAGCCTCCGTTGCTGCAACGACTGCGCGTCGAGACCGAGAGCCACAGCCGCGCCAGCATGCAGATCAGCGCCGAGCAGGGCGCCTTCATGGCGATGCTGGTGCGCCTGACCGGCGCCCGGCGCTGTCTCGAGATCGGAGTCTTCACCGGCTACAGCTCCCTGGCGGTGGCGCTCGCCTTGCCAGAGGACGGTCGGCTGATCGCCTGTGATGTCAGTGAGGAGTGGACGAACGTCGCGCGTCAATACTGGCGCGAGGCCGGGGTCGAGCAAAAGGTCGACCTGCGTCTGGCGCCGGCCATCGATACCCTAGATGCGCTGCTCGCCTCCGGCGCGGCGGGCAGCTTCGATTTCGCATTCATCGACGCGGACAAGGAGGGCTACGAGGCGTACTACGAGCGCGCCCTGGAGTTGATGCGGGTCGGCGGCTTGATCCTGGTGGACAACGTACTGTGGAAGGGGCTGGTGATCGACGCCGACAACCAGGACGGGTCGACCAAGGCGCTGCGGGAATTCAACCAGCGTCGGGTCAGCGATGAACGGGTCGAGCTCGTCATGCTGCCGGTGGGGGACGGCCTGTCCCTGTTGCGCAAGCGCTGAGGCGCGGCCGACGCGCCGCATCGAGAGCCGGCGAGCGGCGTACCGCCCGCCGGGGAGGTCAGCCTATTTGTTGACCCAGTTGAGCAGCACGGTGGTCTTCGGATCCTTGGCCTTGCGGGCCATGTTGACCATCACCCGCGCCTCTTTGCTCTGGGCGTTGATCATGACGGTTAGGTCCTTGCCGGACTCGAGCGTGTTGCGGTTCGCCTTGAGGCCCTTCTTCTCGAGCACCTTGGCGTAGTAATCGGCCACCTCGGCCGGCAGCTTGTCGGTCTTGAAGGTGACGTTGTACATGGCGCCGCCGTTCTGCTTCATCTGGGTGCTGCTCATTACCTCGGCGCCCTCCAAGACCGGGAGCGGGAAGTCGGCCGGGATATCCTTGCCTGAGGTGAGAACCATCTTTTCGCCGTCCGGCCCGGTGACCACGGCGCGCGCGCCGTCTTTCCCGTCGGCGGCGACGGTGGTGACCTCACCGTCGTCGGTTTTGATGGTGACCTTCTTGCCGTCCTTGTCGATGTCGACCTTGACCTGGCCATCGGTCGCGGCCTCGACCGCGGATTCGGCCA
The DNA here is from genome assembly GCA_030590185.1 of Deltaproteobacteria bacterium. The sequence continues at coordinate 7,122 of JAUUZB010000071.1, read as the reverse complement.
TGGACTGGGCCATGTTTTCGCAACCGCTAGTGCCGAGCAGCGCCAGCCCCGATAGAAAAACGATCGTACGCATGATTGAGCCCCTTGTCGTGAAGAAATGCGGCCCCACCATGTTGGAGCCGCGGGTTTGGGTCAAGGGGAGGTTGGCGGGGAGAATGGAGTGGTGGTAGAGGGTTGCGTCGGTGGGGGTATTCACGAACCAGCCATGAGTCAATTGATCCCAGAGGAGCTCCCGCGCCGCGTTTTGATCGTCGATGACGAGGCGGCGATCAGCAAGATGCTGTCGACCTTCATGGGCAACTTTGACCTGTCATCGGTCGAGGTCAGGACCGGCGAGGAGGGGGTGGCTGAGCTCGAGTCGCAGCCGTTTGGCTGTCTGCTGGTGGACAAGAACCTGCCCGGCATGACCGGCATCGAGTTGATCGCACGGGCCCGGGGGCTGCAGCCCTATTGCCCCGCCATCGTGATTACCGGCTACGCCTCCAAGCAATCCGCCATCGAGGCGTTGCGCCTCGGCGCGGTCGACTACATCGAAAAGCCCTTCGCGGCGTTGGACCTGGTCGTCACCAAGGTCGAGAACGCGCTGGCGAACGGCCAGGCGCGGCTCGAGCGAGCGCTGCTCCAGGAACGGGTCACGGCGTTGTCCGCCGAGCTCGGTTTGCGCGACGCCGAGGTGGAGCGCCAGGATACCCAGCTCGAGATGCTCACCAAGATCCTCGACACCCGGGTGCAGATGGCGGTGCGCCACGCGACCAACTCGGTGCGCACCAAGCTCCAACATTTGGTCGCCTACATCGACAAGCAGCAGGAAAAGGGCGAGCCCGGTAAGGCGCTCGAGCGCGTTGGGTGGGTGCTCGCCGACGTGCTCACGGAGCTCGCGGAGGCGAAGGGGGAGGCGCTCGCCCCGGCTGATGGTAGCGACGGCGGCAGCGACGGCGGCAGCGACGGCGGCAGCGACGGCGGGGTGGCTGGCTAGCAGTGGCGGCTCGTTGTGCTCGCGCGTAGGCGTGGGTGCCACGGGCTGGGGTGACAACGGCGATCCCATGGGGTATGGGGCGTGCCGACGGTCCCGCCGCCAATAGGAATACACATGCACGTAAAAACCTTCGCGATTCTCCTCTGCCTGTTGCCTGCCTGCATCGACGGGGCGGATTCGGGCGCCGATTGCCTCGAGCTCGGCTGTGCCGACGGCTCCTATTGCGATGCCAGCTCTGGGCTGTGCGAGTTGAACTGCGTGGAGGGCGAGTGCGGCGATGGCTATTGTGATGCCGACTCCGGTCAGTGTGCCTCGAGCTGCCTCGAGGCCGGTTGTGGCGACGGTAAGGCATGCGATCCCGTCTCCCACGCCTGCCTGACGACGTGCCTCGAGACCGGCTGCGACAGCGCCACCTGGTGCAACGAACAGACCGGCCTGTGCGAGACGGATATCGTCATCCCGGACGCCAACCTCGAGAGCTGCCTGCGGCTCTACCTCAACAAGCGGGAGGGTGCCCTCACCGTCACCGACGCCGCCGGGCTCGATTATCTCGATTGCATCGACAGCAACATCGTCGACCTCACCGGCATGGAGCACTTCGTCAACCTGACCAAGCTGACCCTCTGGGAAAACCGGATCGTCAACGTGGCACCCCTCGGGGCGTTGACCAGGCTAGAGTCGTTGCAGCTCGGCAACAACGACATCGACAACATCTACTACATCGGTGAGCTGACCAGCCTGACCCGCCTCGGGTTGGCCCACAACGAGATCTTCCTGGCGGCGCCGCTGGCCAACCTGACCAAGCTGCGTTGGCTCAGCCTCGACGGCAACCGGATCTCCGACGCCGCTCCCTTGCTCGGCTTGACCCAATTGCTCTGGCTCACCATCGAGAACAACGAGCTCGACATCCCAGAGGAGCTCGACGCGCTCGAGGCGGTGGGCGTCGAGGTTTATAAGCAGAGCGCCGGTAATGGCATCGACATCTCGGGTCTCGACGGCGAGCTGCGGGTCGATGTTGACCGATTGTACGCCAACGCGCGGCTCACCCACGTCACCACGGCCGACGGCGAGGTCCGCTTTGAGTATCGTCTCGGCGACCGCGACCTCCGGGTGATCAAGGAGTACCCGGGCCGGATCTACGAGCAGGACGGCGAGCTGCGCTACGAGGTCCCTGGCTTCGACGTCGCCATCGGCGCGGTCGAGGCTGACGGCCTTCGTTTGTGCGCGGGCGACTATGCCGGCATCTGCCAGTTCAGCCTGGGCAAGAAGAATCCGATCGGCCTGGAGGGCGGCCATCAATTGGTGGGCAACGGCGAGCCGGTGATCACGGCCTCCCTGCGGCTCGAGGTCAACCGGCCGTTGTTCGTGGCGCCGGCCTTCGTGTACGGGGAGACCTTCCGCTGGCTGGAGCCCTATGCGCTGGCCTCCCCGAACCAGCAGGACGCGGGAAGCTGCAACTACATGGCCAACACCGGCGCCATGGAGCTGCTGATCAACCAGCACACGCCGCTCAACGACATCGTCTACGACGGCGACACCGACCTCTCCGAGCGCTATTTGATGAACGCCAGCTCCTATGCCCCCTCCTCGGTGGTCGGCTACCACATCGTCGATCTGGTCTACACCTACGGCTACCACGGCGGCGCCATGCTCAGCCGGGACTACCCCTTCGCCGCCGGTTACGTGCGCGAGACCGCCGGCGGCAGCATCGTCGCGGCGGAGTCCGGGGAGAGCGGCGCTTACTTCAGCTGTTCCTACAGCTGGATCGATGACCTCCCCGCCGATTGGCAGGAGCAGTTGGTCAAGACCCCGGATGCCGACCGCGGCTTGATCTTCATCGACCCGGATCTCGATAGCAACAGCATCTGGAACGTGGGGATCATGAACGACGACGTGATCAATCGCATCAAGTACGAGCTGCTCACCAAGCGCGCGCCGGTGATCGTGGTCTACAATCACTACCTCTATTGGCACGCCACCATCGTGGTCGGCTACGACGACAACGCCTACGCCGGCAATTGCCCCATGGTCATGTCATCGGTCGACTACTTCAAGGAGCAGGGCCACGACTACGCCGCGGCCAAGGTCGAGGAGGCCATCGACAAACAGGGCGGCTGCTCGACCACCGGCATTTTCTACGTGCGCGACTCGATCTATTCCGGTGAGAACGGCGACCCGATCTTCAGCTACAGCGACGAGTACAATTACACCGAGCCCTACTCGGCGCGCATCGTTGAGCACTCCTACGATTGGGCGAAGTACCTGGGCAACCACGCCTATACGGTCCACCGCAAGTAAATGAACAACGTGCTCGCGCGCTGGCTCGTGCCCAGCGTCACCCTGCTGGTACTGTTGATTGTCGCCCTGGCGGTGGAGTCCAAGCCTGAGGAGGCGCTCGGTCTGTTCACCTACCAGCAGTTGCTGGTGGTGCTCGGCTTGGTGGTCGTGCTCCTGCTCTCGGTGGTGATCGCGCTCTTGCCACCGGCGCGCCGACGCAACGTGGCGATCAACGCCACCCTGGTGACCGTCTCCAGTGCGTTGACCCTGGCCATGGTTGAGGTCGTCCTCTTCGTGATTCCGGTCAAGCATCAGATGGACAACCCCTGGTACCTGCACGTCCAGGACGGTCTGGCCCAGGTCGACGACCTGCCCTTTGGCCGGCCCGCACACCTCGAATGGCAGGGCATGTCGCGGGGTGACCTCGCGTTGCTCTACGGCGAGGAAGACCCCTGGCAGCGGGAGGTGGCCTTCCATACCGACATGGACGGCTTTCGTAATCATCGGGATCTACCCCAGGCGGACGTGGTGATCATCGGCGACTCCTTCACCGAGGCGGGCAACACGCCGGAGGCGGAGACCTACGGCTACCTGCTCGGGGAGAAGCTCGGTGTCAGCCTGCGCAACCTCGGGCGCTCTGGGTATACGTCCCCCTCCGAGCTCATCGTCCTCGAGCGTCAGGGTCTAGCGACCAAGCCGCGCCGGGTGATCTGGCAGGTGGCGGAATCCAACGACCTCTTGGAGGCGACCGCCTTTCGTTTGTGGGTGGCCTCCGGCCGCACTGCCCTGTTCGGCAAGGCGATGCTCGGTTACCCGGCCTGGCAGCACCGCTCACCGACCCTCAAGCTCTATCAGCTGTTGAGCAGCAAACCGGAGCCCCTCGGTGGGCGTTTCGAGGACGCGCAGGGCAAGCGGCACGAGATCCGCTTTCTCATGCTGCCCGGCGCGCAGCAGACCCCGAACGATCACGGCGGCTGGTCCGTGATGGTCGAGGCCTTCCGGGAGGGTCAGGATCTGTGTCGTGAGAATGGCATCGAGCTGACGATGTTGTTCATTCCGATGAAGTTCCACGTCATGGGTCCCCGCACCGAGTTCAACGCGCGCACCAAGCGCGAGGTGGGATCGACCCCCGCCCTGAGCGAGGCGGAGCGCCTGCCGGCCTCTTTGCGGCCGTTGTGCGAGGAGCTCGGTATCCGTTTCATCGACGCCACAGAGGTGTTGCGGGCGCGTGCGGCCGCGGGGGAGATCGTTTACCTGCCCTTTGACACGCATCTATCGCCCCTCGGGCATCGGATCGTGGCGGAGCTGATGGCGGAGGCGCTCGGCCCTTCTGAGCCGTAGGGTTCCATTGGGTCAATGGTGAGCGGGGGTGCTCTCGGGGTGGGGTGGCGCACCTGGCCGTCGCTCCGTCAGGATGGCTCCGGGACTTCGCAGGCGTCGCCAGCCCCGATGGGCGGCAGCCCGAGGGCTTGGATCATCCGGCCCCAGTAGTTCACCTGCGCGATGGTGGTGGCGAGGATGACGATTTGCCGGGGTGTGAAGTGGTCGGCAACCGCCTGGGTGACGTTCTCCGGGAACACCAGGGGAGCGCGGCATCCGTGGTCGGCGTAGACGAGCGCGGCACGCTCGGCCGGTGAGAATCGGTCGAGCTCGGCGTCCCCACGTTGCAAGGTGCGCACCTCGTCGGGCGTGATGCCCGCCTGGTCGAGCTCGGCGCCGTTCATCTCGATACAGAACGGGCAGTGCAGCGCGAAGGAGACGCGCAGGCGAACGAGCTTGAGGAGGCGAGTGGAGAGCTCGCGGCCGGTCGCGTCGTCACCCCCGTGAGCGACGAAAGCCTCGAGCAGGCCGGCACCCACCGCCGCCTTGGGATACCAACTCAGCACCCGGGCTGGGACGAGCGGCTGACCGGCGATCTTCTCGGCGAGCCACAAGAACGGCCGCAGGTACCACGGTGGCGGCTCGGGTGGTGGGACGGTCCAGGACACGGGGTTGATTTGGTGCTTCTGGCGCAGAGTGCAAGGTGATCGTGTTTGGTGGACGCCTGCCCGCTTGCCCAGTTTCACTCGCCGGTGAGCTCCGGGGACTCCTCGGTCACAACCCCTGGAAAAGGTCGGTGAGGTCTTGGGCGAGGTAGCCTCGGTTTCCTATCGAAGCTCGCGTGGCAGGATCGATGACGGGGGCAATGGCGACCCGCTGGACGTTCCAAGCCTGGTATTGGGGAAAGGCGGCCAAGAACCGTTCGATGTGCCCGTCGGTGTTGGGCAGGTCATGGAAGAGCTTGGCGGCGGAGCGCTTGCAGGTGCCGAAACGTATTATTTCGTTGTCGGCAGCGAGGGCGACTAGATCGATCTCGGTATCCTTGCGGTTCCAGTAGCCTTGGATCTGGGAGGTCAACGGAAAGTCGCCGATGCCCTTGCGGCTGCGTTCTTCGTAGAGTCGTCCGACCAATCGTTCCAGACCGTACCCCTCGGCTTGGTTCAGCCGTTCGTCGGCCTGCTCGAGCAGGATCTGCTGCGGCCGGAAGTTGATCGCGGAGACAGGGTTGGCCAGGGCGGCGAGCCAGGAGCGCAAGAAGTTGTCATCGATGTAGTAGCGGCCGTGTCGCGCGTTGGGCTTGGCGAACACCGGCAGTCGTTTCTCGATCATCCGGTAGCGATCGATGAGCACCCGTAGATACCCACCGACCTGCGCGACCGTTTGGGGGCTCAGATCACGAAGGTGCCCCTTGAGCTCCCCGTTGGTGCAGCCCGGCTTGCGAGCGACGTATTTTAGGATGGCGTCGTAGCGACCGCGTAGCTCGCCCAGAAACCAATGCTCGGCTTCGCTGCGCAAGGGTGACGAGCTGCGAAAGAACATCCGGGAGAGCAGCTCGTGGCGGGTTGCGCCGAGCACGCCCTGCTCGAAGCAATCACGGTAGAACTTGGGCACACCTTCAAAGAGGTTCCACAAAAACAAGAGTCGCTCGGGGTCGTCATCGGCGTGCTGGCGGAGGATGGCGAGCACCGATGCGATGTCGAGATGATCGAGGGCGATTTGATCGCTGGTACGGTTGTAGAGCGGCGCCGTGCGGTCTTCGAGCAGCGCGACCAGCTCGGTGTGAACCGAGCCCAGCACGAAGAGCCCACCGGGTACGCTGGCCGCGTCGGCCAACAGCTCGTCGACGACAGCTTGGAGGTGGCTGGTGAACTCGAAGAGCTGCTTGCGGCTGAAATACTGGAACTCGTCCAAGGTCACGATGAAGCCGGCGCGACACAGAACACCGATCGTGTGGGCCAGCTCTCGCAGGTTGGTGGGCCTCGGGTACTCTTCGCCGACGCCAAAGGTATCCATGGAGTCGATCACGGCGGAGAGGACGCCGGCCGGGGCTGAGTCGGGGATCTGGACATACAGGACTGGGTTGGCCCCGTCATCGTTTGTGGACAGGGCCTGCTGGATCAAAGTCGTCTTGCCGATGCGACGCCGCCCGGTGATGCGGGCGAAGAAGAACCGGCTCCGGCCGAGGACCTCTTGGATATCCTCGAGCTCAGCGCCACGACCGTAGAATCCCCATCCCATCAAGCCGTCTCCATGGGTAAGGTAAAAACTTTTACCTTAACGCCGGCGTCGATACAACTGTATGTAATATATGAATTTTCATCTGGATTCTTGTCGTCCGGATCATACCTCGTCGTCCGAAATCCTCCAGATCGAGCCGCCGATGCTCGTTCGCCTACCCCCCCGACAGATTCCCCAGCACCCGCCGCACCTTCTTCGTCAACTCGATCACCTCACCCCGTCCAAACCCCTTGGACGCCTCATCCATCACTTCGTTCGCCACCGCGATGAAGCGCGGCAACCAACGCTGGGTCCGGCGGGTCACCCGGATG
>JAUUZB010001020.1 GCA_030590185.1 Deltaproteobacteria bacterium | reverse complement strand
GCTCACCGACGTCGTGCCGGACAACCCGAACAAGCCCTACGACATGAAGACCATCATCCTCGCGGCGGTGGATGACGCGGACTTCTTTGAGATCCACGAGCACTTCGCGCTCAACATGATCGTCGGCTTCGCCCGTATCGCCGGGCGCTCGATCGGCATCGTCGCCAATCAACCGGCGGTGCTCGCCGGTTGTCTCGACATCGACGCCTCGGTCAAGGCGGCGCGCTTCATCCGCTTCTGCGACGCCTTCGGCATCCCGATCGTCACCTTTGAGGATGTCCCCGGCTTTCTGCCCGGCACCGCGCAAGAGTACGGCGGCATCATCAAGGAGGGCGCCAAGCTGCTCTACGCCTACGCCGAGGCGACGGTGCCAAAGATCACGGTGATCACCCGCAAGGCCTACGGCGGCGCCTACGACGTCATGGCCTCCAAGCACATCCGGGCCGACATGAACTTCGCCTTCCCCACCGCTGAGATCGCGGTGATGGGCCCCGAGGGCGCGGTCAACATCATCCACCGGCAGACCCTGGCCAAGAGCGACGATCCGGAGGCGGTGCGCAAGGAGTACGTCGACGACTATCGCGAGCAGTTCTCCAACCCCTATCGCGCCGCGGCCCTCGGCTTCGTTGACGCGGTGATCATGCCGGAGAACCTTCGCCAACGCCTAGCGAGCGCCCTCGAGCTGTTGAAGAACAAGCGCGACATCAACCCGCCGCGCAAACACGGGAACATTCCGCTGTGAGCAAAAATCCCTTCGAGAAGGTTCTGATCGCCAACCGCGGCGAGATCGCCGTGCGCGTGGCCCGCACCCTGCGGGAGATGGGCATCGCACCGGTGGCCATCTATTCCGACGCCGATCGCACCGCCCCGCACGTCCGGGTCTGCGACATGGCGGTCCACATCGGCCCGTCGCCGGCCCCGGAGAGCTACCTCTTGATGGACAAGGTGCTCGAGGCGGCCAAGCGCACCGGCGCCGACGCCATTCATCCAGGCTACGGCTTCCTCTCCGAGAACGCCGAGTTCTCCCAGGCGGTCACCGACGCCGGGCTGGTCTTCATCGGCCCCAAGCCCCACGCCATCCGCGCCATGGGCAGCAAGACCGCCTCGCGTGAGGCGATGACCAAGGCCGGGGTGCCGGTGGTACCGGGCAGCGAGGTCCTGACCAGCGTCGAGATGGCCCAGGCCGAAGCCGAGAAGGTAGGCTATCCGGTGATGCTCAAGGCCTCGGCCGGTGGTGGCGGCAAGGGCATGCGGGCGGTCAATGAGCCGAGCGAGATCGCCAACGCCCTGCGCGGCGCCCAGTCGGAGGCGAGGAACGCCTTTGGCGACGACGCGGTTTACCTCGAGAAGCTGATCGTCGAGCCGCGGCACATCGAGATTCAGATCATGTCCGGCCCCGACGGCCGGGCGATCTGGCTCGGCGAGCGCGAGTGCTCGCTGCAACGCCGGCACCAGAAGGTCATCGAGGAGACCCCATCGCCGCTGGTTGACGAGGAGATGCGGCGCAAGATGGGTGAGGTCGCCTGTCGTGCCGCCGATGCGGTCGACTACGTCGGCGCCGGTACGGTCGAGTTCTTGGCCGACATGGACAGGAACTTTTACTTCTTGGAGATGAACACCCGCCTTCAGGTCGAGCATCCGGTCACCGAGATGTGTTGCGGGATCGACCTGGTCGAGGCGCAGGTGCGGGTCGCCGAGGGTGAGCCGCTGCCCTGGCAGCAGGACCAGATCCAACGTCGTGGCCACGCCATCGAGGCGCGGCTCTACGCCGAGGATCCGAGTCAGAACTTCATGCCGAGCCCGGGGTACATCGACGAGCTGGTTCTGCCGGAAGGCCCCGGGGTACGGGTTGATAGTGGCGTGTCCTCGCGCTTCGAGGTGCCGCGCTTCTACGATCCGATGATCGCCAAGGTCGTGGCCTGGGCCGAGGATCGCGACCGCGCCATCCGTCGTCTCGATCGCGCCCTCGGTGAGACCGCGGTCAAGGGCATGACCACCAACACTCAGTTCCTGCGCCGTCTGCTCCGGGTCGAGGCGTTCATGAAGGGGCGCTATCACACCGGCACCATCGCCGAGGCCCAGGCCACCGAGATGGCGCCGCCACCGGCGGAGATCCTCGACGTCGCCGCCGCCGCCATGGTGGCCGATCGCTTTCGTCGCGACACCCGCTCGATGCACCTGACCACCACCAACGCCGGTGTCCACAGCGCCTGGCGCAATCCCGGCTGGCGGGCGAGGGGGAACTGATGCAGTACGCAGCAATCGTCAACGGTGAGGCCCGCGAGGTCGATGTCGTCGAGAGCTCGCCGGATCTCTTTCGCGTCGAGATGAACGGCCAAACCTTCGAGGTCGACCTGCGCGCCGTCAACGACAGCACCCTGTCGGTCGTCATCGACGGGCAGGCCTACGACATTCAGCTAGAGAGCCACCCCGAGGGCGGTCAGGCCATGCTGGTGCGGGGGGAGATCGTCAACGTCGAGGTCCTCGACCTGCGCCGGATGCGTCTGCGCGAGGCCCAGGCCGCGAGCGCTGGGCCCGATGGGCCGGCCACCATCATCTGTCCGATGCCGGGCAAGATCGTCGCGGTGCTCGTGGAGGAGGGGCAAGAGGTTGCCGAGGGTGACGGCTTGGTCATCGTCGAGGCGATGAAGATGGAGAATGAGCTCAAGTCGCCCAAGAGCGGCGTGGTCAGGGACATTTCGGCCGAGATCGGCACCGCCGTCGAGGGTGGTGTGACCCTCTGTGTGGTCGAGTAGGACCGCCCGGGGCCCCATGGCCTCGGAGTCCCCTGGCCAATTAAATTTCCCTGTCCCCGGGCCGTCGAATAGTATTAGCGTGGGGTATGGCTAGCATACCCCCAACTGGAGGTCGCATGCGCAGAGTAGCAGTTGCGCCCATGCTCTTGCTCTTGAGCTCCACCGCCTTCGCCCTCGAG
>JAUUZB010000593.1 GCA_030590185.1 Deltaproteobacteria bacterium | reverse complement strand
CTCCGCCCTCCTCCAGCCAGGAGGCGGCGGCGCCGGGCGCGTAGGTGTCGCCCGTCTTGACGACCAGCGTATCCGCGGCGTCATCGGCGGCCGCCAACGAGGGCGCCCCGACGAGGATGGCCACGACCAATGTTCTGCTGAGCAGCTCGTGCATGTCGACTCCTAGCCCCCCCTGATGATCGGGGTAGGCTCCGCGTCCTGTCAAGACCGGCCGCGTTTGTCGGTGGATTCGACGTAACCGGCCGGGGGGAGATTCACTATCCCATGGCTTGGTTGTCCCCATCCCCTGGGTATCATAGCGTCAGGACTCGGAGCCGAGAACCATGGACGAGCCGCCCCAGGGGGCCGAGAATCCTCCGCCGGAGGAGCCCGGGCCAGAGGAGTCCTCGCCAGAGGGCGGCGCGTCCCCGCCCCGTCGGCGGCCGGTGTGGCGGCGCGTCGTGCGTGGCCTCGGGATCGCGGTGGTCGCGATCGGGGGTTTGGCGGTCATCCTGTTGATCGCGGTCCGGCTCTACTTTTCCGATGACCGGGTGCGGATGCTGGCCCTCGACCAGGCGCGGGCGCGTGTGCCGGCGGAGGTGGAGCTGGCCGGGCTGGAGCTCTCTCTGGTCTCCGGCATCGAGCTGCGCGGGTTGCGGGTAGGACCACCGGAGGGCTTCGAGCGCGACGTCGTCGCTTTCGATCGCGTCGCGGTGCGATGGTCGCTGTGGGACCTGCTGTTTCTGGAGGTGATCATCGACGAGGTGGCGATCGAGGGCCTCCACCTCTGTGTCGAAGAGAACCAGGAGCACGGTCGCAACCTCGACGTGATCATCGCGGCGTTGGCGCCACCAAGCGAAGATGATGATGAGGAGGAGCCCGACTCCGAGGAGCCCTTCGAGCTCGCGCAACCGAGCCTGCCGGTACGGGTGGAGGTCCGCGAGATTGTCATGAAGGGGACCTCGGTGGAGGTCCTGCGACCCGACCTGACCGCGAGCCTGAATCGCTTCGGCATCAAGGGTAACTTCGCCGGCGAGGGAGACGCCATCGACCTGGCGCTGTGGGTTGGGCTCGGCGAGGCCTGGGCGCCGTCCGACATCCTGGTGAAGCTCGAGGGACCGGATCCGATCAGCATTGAGGTAAAGCAACGGCTCGGGCTCGACATCGCGACCACCGGGTTCGGCGACGTGCGGGTTGGTCTCGATCTCGACACCGACGCCGGGGTCACCCGTGGCGAGCCGTTGCCGCGCCTGCGCGTCACCGGGAAGGTGGCGGTGGTAGGCGACCTCTTGCAACAGAAGCTCGAGCTCAGCCAATGCACCTGGACCATCGGAGAGGAGACCAAGCTCGTGTTGCTCGCGGCCTTCACCGGCTTCTTGGGTCCAGCGACCGAGCAGCGCCTGGCCCTGCAGCAGCTCGAGTTGCGCTCACGGCTGGATGAGCTCTCACCGATCGTCGGTGCCTTCGTGCCTGGAATGTCCTTGGCTGGGAACCTCGGCCTGCGGGTGGAGCCGACGAGCGCCACGGTCGAGGGCCTGTCCGATCCGCTCAGCCTGTCGAGCCGTCTCTTCCTCGAGCTGCGCCAGGTGAATTTCGCGATGTCCGATCTGCAGGCGGCCGGGCTCGACGCCGACATCGAGGCGGGCGCCACGGCCGGGAACGCCGATCTAACCGCCCAGTTGCGCCTGCGTGAGCTGGTCACCGCCGGGCAGCGCTTCGCCGGCGCGAATTTGCACCTCACCGCCGTTTCGCCGCTCGCACCGTGGCTCGGTGAGTCGACCAACGCCTGGGGGCCGCCACCCGACGTTACCGCCAACCTCGAGCTGTTCATGCGCCGTGGCGGACTGAAGGACACCTGGAGCGCTGAGCGCAGCCGGTTGCGCGTCGACGCCAAAGCGCCGATCGATCTCATCCTCAATCTCCGCTCCCAGCGTCCTCTCATCGCGGCGTTGCGGCTCGACGTCGCACGCGGTTCGGGGGGACCCGCGGTCGCCAAGGACCTGTCCCTGCGGCTCGACGCGCGGGCCTTCGACTTCGCGGGCAAGCAGGTGCGGGCCAACCTGGGGCTCACCGTGGCCGACACCGTGGTGCAGTTTGGGAAGGAGAGCCTCCGCGCTCCCAACCTCGAGCTCAACACCGATCTGCAAGCCAGCGGCGCGGCCTACACCATCCACTCCTTCACGCTCGGCGCCGCCGACCTGCTGGAGATCGAGATCAGCGGGGCCGTTTCGGAGCCAGCTAGCTCCACGCCGAGCTTCGACGGTCTGACCGTCGAGCTGATGCCCTTCCCGGTGCAAGATCTCTTTGTGTTGCTGCCGGCCTCCTGGCGACCAACGCAGCAGCTCGATGGCAAGGTAGGGTTTGATGTGACTCTGCACGGCGAAGTGCCGCTCGACGAGCTCACTGGCCTCGCTGAGCCGCCGGCGATCGAGCCCTCTGCCGATGAGGCCGAGACGCTGCGTGGCTGGTTTGCGTATCTGGAGCGTTGGTCGGCACGCTTTGCCCGAGGCATGCCCTTCTCCCTCGACGTCGGCGTGATCACCGACGGTGTAAATTTCGCGGATGACACCAACGACGTGCGAGGCATCGATCTCGAGACGAACGTCGGCATGGCCACCTGGGGCCCCTATTTCACCACCAGCCTCGTTGTCGCGGAGGTGGTGGCCCCGGAGACCGCGCGCGATCTGACCGCCGGGTTAGCCTTCGATATTCGAGACGGCAGCGTCAACCTGTCGAGTCGCGTCCTGGCTGGCTGGTACGACCGTGCGGAGCTGCTGCGTCCCCTCGAGGGGGCGGTTTTCGACCTGCGGTTGAAATACAAAGTCGGCGGCGACCTCCTGTTGGAGAAGCTGGCGGTGCGCGCGCCGGATCGCCCGGCGGAGCTCACCCTCGATGGCCTGATCATCAAACCGGTGCGCATGTTCTTGCAGAACGGCTGGAAGCGGGAGGGCCTGCCCGGTGTGGAGGCTGAGCTGCGTTGGCACACCGCCTTCAGTAGCGAGCGCCTGGCTCCGGTGGCCGTGGGGGCGCCGGCCGTGGGCGGCGGCATGACCCTGGACGGCAGCCTGTCGGTCGAGGACGGTTTGCTCGTCCTAGTGGGGGGACTCGACTGCGACGCCTTGTCGGTCCGCTTGACCTCACCCGCCCCGCAGGGCTCAGGCCAGCCAGCCAGTGAGACGTTGATTGATACGGTCTCCGGGCAGTTGCCCTTTGACGTTAGGCTCGCCTTCCGCCCTCATCCGGACGCGACCCCGCTGGCCTTGGATGATGTCGGCTTTGGCGGCGGTAAGATCGGCTTGATCACCTCCCAACACGACATCCGCAATCGCCCGTCGCGGCCCGTGCACTATGAGCGGCTGTTGCCCTACCGAACCCGCCGCGCCCTTTCGATCAAGAGAATCGTCAGCGGCGACGTCCATCTCGACAACCTGGAGCTCGACGCCAAGATCGAGGCTGGGATCGTGGCCGCCGATCGTATCGCCTTGCACTTGCTAGGTGGAGATGTGCTCGGCGAGCTCGCCTTGCAACTCAGCAGCGACAATAATCTGCTCGGCCAGATCAATTTCAAAATGTCGAATATTGATGCGTCTTATTTTAAGACACTCAACTTGGAGCCGGGTCCCGAATCGGAGCTCAGCGGCGACATCAATCTCGGTTTCCTGTTCAGTCCAGCCAAGCGGGATCTCACCGTCGCCATGAACCTGACCAAGATCGGCTCGCAATCTTTTGATCGCTTCCTGCAGTTTCTCAGCGACGGTGGCAAGGACGAGAAGATCGAGGACTATCGGGGGCAGCTCGCCCTGGTCACCATCAACGAGGTCGCGGTGTGGATGCGATACGAGGCGCTCAATGTCGACCTCGACAGCACCGCTCTGATTCCCGGCTACCGGCCGATTCCACGCGACATGCTGCGTCGCTACTCCTTGAGCGGCTTCCTCGACGTTTACCTGCAACCGCAGATCGACACCTACCTTGCCCTAGCGCTCGGTTGGGTACCGTCGGCGCTCTAGGATTCAAGATGCTCTCACGCTCGATCCTCCTCCTCGCCTGGGGCCTCGCCTGGTCAGCTAGTACGGCCGGCTCGGCGCAGGCCGCCGATCCGATCGTCGCGGTGCTCTACTTCGACAACAACACCGGTGCCCGGTCGATGGACGTCCTGCAAAAGGGCTTCGCCGACATGATGGTCACCGACCTGTCCGGGGTCCCCGGGATCACAGTGGTGGAGCGGGACAAGCTACAGGCGTTGCTCGACGAGATGGCG
>JAUUZB010000281.1 GCA_030590185.1 Deltaproteobacteria bacterium | reverse complement strand
GGAGGCGGACGCGCACCTGACGGTGCTCGGTCGGACCATGGCCGAGGCGATCGAGGAGTTGCCCACGGTGCTCGAGTCGGAGCGGGTCAAGTACGCGAGCTACCAGCAGCTCCTCAAGGGCATCCGGCGCGGCCTAGCGCCGCAGGTGCTCAACACGATCATCGACCTGCCGTTCAAGTGGCGTCGCAACCGCGAGGAGCTGCGCGCCCAATACGGCTCAAGCCCGACCCCGGATCAGGCGGAGCGACTCAAGGATTACGCTAACGGCTACCAGCGACTCCAGGAGGCGCTCGCCGGCATGCTCACGGAGTTGCGGGACGTGGAGGCGGAGCGTGAGGCGATGGGAGACAGCGGTGGCGACCTGGAGTCCCTCGGCCTGCCTGCCTCCCAGGTGCTGACCAACATCCGGCAGAGCATCTACCTGATCCAGCGCTTCGCCGATGGTTGGGCGGTGCTGGAGAACCCGGAATCTTCGTCGGCGATCCCCTCTGATTTCTTGGCCCTGTTCAAGCCGATGGAGGAGGAGACCTTTGGGCAGCGGCTCGAGGCGCTGCAGCGGGGGCAGACCTAATCCACCGGCATGTCATCCGAGTCGCACAACGCGCCACCTAGGGTCTACCCGTCGCCGACGCTGGTACTCGGTGTCGGGCGGCTCGGGCTCGCGGTGCTCGAACAGCTCGGTGAGGATTGGCGCTGGTTAACCGAGTCGGCCCAGGGGGACGCTTCCCTGGCCAACCTCCGCCTGTTGCACGTCAAGCCGGAGGAGCTGGACGAGGCGGCCTGGCGGGCGAGCGAACAGACCAGCGTCAGCATCGCGCAGCACGTCGGCGGCGGCGACCAAGCCTCGCTGGCGGTGGACCTGTTGATCCTGCGCGCCCTCGGGTTGGTGCGCTACCGCGACGGCTCCTACCAGGTGGCGGTGCCCAAGGATGCTGGGCTGGTGGAGCAGGAGCCGGCGCCGGATGGCGCCACCGGTGAGCGATCGCGGGTCGTGCGGCGGCGCTTCTTTTCCTGGCAGACCCTCAGTCCGGATCCAATGGTGGCCGCGGATCGCCTGCAGGAGCTCTCCGAAGCGAACAGCGCCCTCGACCTGTTCATCACGCCGCTGATCAATCGCGTGCGTCAGGGCCATAGCCCGCAGCTCATCCTGGCCTGCGTCGGTCGCTGTCGGGCGCTCGCCCAGGGGAGGGACCCTTCGCCCTGGACCTGGCTCGACGACTACCCCGCCCAATCCAACGACGAGCCGGCGACCACCATCCCCTTTGAGGAGGGTTGGATCGCGAAGGACCGCGAGGGCTGGCACCTGGAGGGGATCGCGCCCAAGCCGCTGCACGGTTGGCCCAGCCTCGACGAGTTGATCGATGGCGAGGCCGAGGAGTCGTTGCGGAGGTTGACCCTGCGCGTGCCGACAATCTTCGAGCCCCAGGCCCAGGATCCCCGCTCGCCCCTGAACCCGAGTGCTTTTTTGCACGTCGACTGGGAGGCGACCGGCTGGGCGACCGAAGGGCTCAACACCGATAACGTCACCCTAACGCCCGCACCCTGCAGCCCATTTCGCCTCGGGTTGTTCGACCACGACGGCACCACCCGTAGCGAGCGGGATGACTCCGGGCACCTCGCGGCGCGCCTGCGCGAGCTCGCCGCCCATTCCCATCGTGGGTTGGTGCGACTCTGGGTCGATCTCGGGCGCATCCACGCCGGCGGCGCCGAGGTCGAGGCGGGCGATCGCCAACGGGAGCGCGCCTTCGAGAGCACCCGCCAGTGTCTCGAGATTCTCGGCGAGTTGTTGGTGCGCTCGGTGATCGAGTCGCCGGCGGAGGTCGAGTTCCCAAACACCGACGCCCGTCACGACGCCTGGCTCGATGACGCGCCGTTGCCGGACGAGGCCTCGCCCCAGTTGCGTAAGCACACCATCGACGTTCGCGATCAACTCGGTGGCGTCGAGGCGGTGCTCGAGAGTCGCCTGGCCGCGCTCGGCGTATCAGACCGCCAGGGGTCTGAAGCCCTGCGCCGTCGTCTGTTTAATGAGGTGGCCCTCGGCCTCAATGATCTGCACTCGGCGTTGCAACAGGACTCCGGCATCGCCACCGATGCGCCAGCGACCGGTCACGGCCTGCTCGGTCTGCGCGCCGTCCTCAACTCCGAGGTTCGCCATCTCTTCGACCACGGCTTCTTAACCCGCTACCGCAAATCGCCCACCCGCCGGCCGCCGCGCCTCAACGTGTTCATCGTCGGAGACGCCGGCGAGCCCTTCGTGCGCGCCATCATGCGCGCCGTGGTGCGCGAGATCCACGCGGAGCTGCTGCGCGCCTTCGGGCCGATCTTCGTTACCTACCGCCACGGCATCGACCGCGCCCTGAACATCGGGCCGATCCTGTGGATGCCGCATCCGGCGGACGCCTTCGCGGGCAAGCATCCGGAGCTGAGTCGCTGCGAGGAGGCGGTGATCATCGAAGCGGTCCACGGCCTACGACGCTGGGCAGAGACGGTGCCCTCCCAGTCGCTCTGTATCCCCCAGATCTTCATCAACGGCCGGGTCACCGACAACGCCGTGATCAGCGTCCCGGACTCGATTCGCCAGACCCGCGATTTCATCTCCCTGTTCGTGCGCAACGACACCGGCAACGATCATTGGCTACGCCAGGCCGCCACCGGATCCGGCAGGTCCGACCTGCTCTCCTCCTTCGTCTGCTACCAGATCGACTTCCCCACCCGGCGGGCCCGGGAGTATCTGGCGAACCGCTTGGCCCGCGACCTGCTGCGCAGTCTCGAGCGTGTCGGTCGAAGGGAGGCGGCCGTGGTGGAGGAGACGTTGGTGGTGGAGCCGCCGGACGTCTCGGAGTTGGTGGAGGAGGCCCGCGACCGCCTCGCGGAGATCACCCGAACCGCCGGTGACAATATCGAGCGTTTGGTCAACGAACGGATCCCGGACCTCGGGCCCGCCACCGAGACGCGCGCCATCGTGGAGAGCTTCTCCGACGAGCTCGAGCAAGACCTCCTCGGCCGGGTGCACCAGGAGTGGCGCTCCTTGAGTCGCGACCTGGGGGTCATGGATTCCCAGATCGACGAGTTGCGGCGGGAGACCTCGATAGAGCTCGGCCGCGCCATCCACCAGGTGCGCAAGCACAGCGACGAGGTGGTGCGCAAGACCGCTGGTCAGGGTGGCCTCGGCACCACCCGCGCGGTGTTCAACGCCATGCGCAAGGCAGCCTTTGACCAGCTCAAGGAGGCGGACCGCTCGCGCCAGCAGACTCAACAGCTCTGCATCAACCACCGCATCCCACAAACCGCCGAAATCGAGAGCAGCCGCGCCGCTATCCTCGATGCCGCCGCGGGCAAGCCGGACCAGCTGCCCATGCGCCTCGGTCTGGTCGCCTGGTTGGCGATGGCCCCGGCGCTCGGCGCGCCGTTGATCTTCGCCCTCGCCAAGCTGCTCGAGCTGCACCTCGAGCCGAGCGTCTTTGAGATCATCCTCGGCCCCCTCGGGCCGGTGGTTGGTGCGATTGTGCTCGGTTTGCCGGTGGCCCTGTTGTTGCGTTGGCGGATGAGGCGCGCCGTGCGCCGTGTGCGCGAGGCGATCACCGACCTCGGAGACCGGGCCCGCCGCATTCTCCATGGCACCGGCGGCGATCCGGCCGTCGACCCACCGTCGGTGCGCTCCTTCTTCGACACCCGGGTGCGTTTCGCTGAGGCCCTCGCCAGCAGCGGATACGCCGCCAGTATTAGAGAACAGGTCCAGTCCGACGCGGCCCTCGCCCTACGGCTCAGCCGCTCGGTTGACATCCAGGAGCACAAGCTGCGCCGGCGCGCGGAGTCGATCGGGATCCGCCCGGAGGTGGGCGATGCCAGCGCCGATACCTTCACCGACGACGTCAGCGGGCTGTTCGAGGGGCGCTCACCGGGCAGCGCCGACCTGCTCGTGGCGCCGGAGCGGCTTCAAGATTACTACCTGGTGCGCGTGCCGAGCACGGAGAAGCAAGCGCTGTTGCCGCGCTTCCTCAGCGAGGTGGGGGGCTTCGAGACCTGGCGGGAGAAGGCCTGCCTCTCCGACAGTGAGCGGGTGCTCGACTTCGGCCGTCTCTACTTTGACGACATCGTCAGCACCCCGATCGCCCTGCAGTCTGCCTTCGTCCACGAGGTGGGAGCGAACCTGATCGCCTTCGTGGCGCGCAACTACCCCAACATTGGTTTCGGCGCCAAGTTCATCGGCTACGAGGGTCTCGATCCGGACGGCGTGCACATCCTGGCCAACGCCTCGCTGCTGTTGAGCCCGGAGATGGCAGGGATCTACCGCGAGGCCCGCCGTGCCCCGGGGGCGCCGGCGCTCACCGAGACCCTCGACATCATCGAGGCCGGGGTTCGACCGAGCACCGCCTACGTGATCTCCCTCGCCCAGGACATTCGAGCCCACAGCGTTCACAACCTCAAGCGCTTTGAGTCGTTCTTGGACCGTCCGCACATTCCGGACGGTCGGATCTTCCCCCAGGCGGACGAGCAGTGGACCGATCTCTCGCCGGCACCGCCGATCAACGAGCTCAGTCGGTTCGGTGAACTGCGGCGCGCCATCCAAGAGGATGTCGGTGAGCTGAGGACGACCCGGGAGCCGGCACAGCGCGGCCGGCCTACGACGCCGGGGGACGACACCGCCGCCGGGGCCGCCGATGACGACGATGAACGGGGCAACCAGGATGCTTAGGGGGCTGCGTTGACTCAGATCGCCATCGTCGTGCGCAGTCTGATCACCGCGGCGTGGATGCTGCTGGCGCTGCTGTTCGATCTGTTGCGCAATCTCAACGGACTGTGGGCAGGCCTGTTGACCCTGGCGATGTTGCTGGTGGCCTATGCCTCGGTTCGTTCGATGCAAAATCACCTCATCGCCGAGCTCACCCGCGAGCCTACCACGGAGGTCTCGTACTGGCGCTTCGAATGGCGGTACTCGCTGTTGCGCATCATCCTCACCCCGTTGATCGCCCTGGTCCGTGCCTTGATCGGCCTAGGTGGGTTGTTCGCGACGCTCGCCAAGCTCCTGTTCGTGCGCGACCGCTCGGTTAAGAAGAAAGCCCAAGGCAAGGACGCCAAGGAGGGCGACGACGCGACCGAGGGGGAAGGAGACGAGGCGGGGAAAGGGGCAGAGGCAGAGGAGGAGGAAGAACCGGAGGAACCGGAGGAACCGGAGTCCGAGGAGCCCGCCCCGGATCCAGCGCTGCTCGTCGCGAGCCTCGGTCCCGTGTTTTTTATCTCGGGGCTGGCGGTGGTCGGGCTCTTCGCGTTGGCTACGGCCATCGAGCCCTTGATCCGCGCGCAGCTCGGTTTGTCCCCCGGTTACCCAGCCTGGCAGTTCATCATCTTCGGCCACCGCCCGGAGCTCTCCTGGTACGTGCCGCTGCAACGTTTCCCGTTCCTCGCCGGGATGCTCACGGTGGGGGTCTGGCTCTTTGTGTGGTGGACCGCGGCGCGGGTGGTGAGGCGCGTCTTCTGGACCGAGCTCGGTACCAACCTGGCCGGTGAGCAGGACGCGCCGTTCGTCCTGGCGCCGTGGCGCGCCTGGTGCGCGGTGATGGATCTAGTTGAGCCTGCCGCCTCCTACCTGCGTTGGGCCAAGTGGCTCCCGGCGGTTGCCCTGCCCTTCATCATTGCCTCCTGGGTCTCCCTGGCCGGCAACCCGTACCGCGTGCCGAGCTCCCTGTTCGCGGTGGCCGTGGTGATGTGGCTCTCCTTTGTGTTGCATCTGTTGCTGCGCGGCTTCTTGCGCGAGGCGCTGGAGGAACGCCCTCGGGCGAGACCGCTGGCGCAGGCCAAGGGTGTTCCGGAGGTCCTCGCTGATCTCCATGAGCGCCTACAGTTGGTCGAGCCCCATCCGGTCGGCGCCCCGCGGGCGGTCGAGTCGTTGCCGCTCTCGGAGAAGAGTCCCAACCCGGCCTTGATCTCGCCCCTGCTGCTCGAGCTGTTGCCGGAGCCCGGGACCCTGACCTACATGCAGCAGGCGGTGCTCGAGACCCTATCGGCGGGAGCGGCCATCGCCGGTGGTGAGCCGAGCCAAGACCTGGCCCTGGGGTTGGCCGTGACGCCGGCCGGGGGAGGTGACGCGAATGCGCGTAGCCCCCATCAAATCGTCATGGCGCCCGAGGGCACCGGCAAGACGACCCTCGCCTGGCTCGCGGGTTGCAATCACGTTCTGCTGCACAGCCGCAAGGTGTTGGTGGTGATGC
>JAUUZB010000013.1 GCA_030590185.1 Deltaproteobacteria bacterium | reverse complement strand
GTAAAGTAAAATGTGACGTCAGGTTCATTTTATTCCCTGGGTCGTGGCCTTTTCCTCAAAAAAGATATATATTCCAGTTAACTTCGATGGTCTCGACTGACGACAAAAAAAGCCACGTACGCCAGCCGGTTCAGGCGCGGGCAAAGGAAACCCGGGGCCGGATCCTCGAAGCTGCCGCCGCGGTGTTTGACGCGTTGGGCTACGAAAAGACCACCACCCACGCCATCGCGGAGCGCGCCGGGGTCAGCGTGGGATCGCTGTACGCCTATTTCAAAGATAAGGACGCCCTGGTCACCGAGCTGTTCGACGAGCATGCCGCCGAGTTGTTCGCGATCATCGAGGCGCCCTTTGAGGCGATCGGGGGGGAGAGCTTCAGTCCGGAGGCGGCGATCCGCACGGCCGTGGAGGCGAGCGTGCGCTGCCACGAGGTCAACCCCGGGTTGCACCGGGTCTTCCACAGCCTCGAGCACCACCCGGCCATCGAGGAATATTGGGAAAAGTGGAAGGCGGCGGCGCTCGCCCGGTTGCGCATCTTGATCGATCTCGGCGGGGACAACGTCAACGTCAGCGACAAGGACGCGGCGGCCTTCTTGATCTACCACACCGTCGACTCGGTGTGCGTCCGCCACTTCCTCTACGGTGAGGGGCCACCAACGGAGACCGTCATCGAGGAGCTGACCTCGATGTTCCTGCGCTACCTGATCGGACCGCCTACATTAGAGTCACCAGCACCCGAGTAACACGCGAGCAGTACCCCATGAGCCAAACCGCCACCGTCCCCGAGCACCAGCCCTTTTTGGAGCCCAACTTCTTCGTCGACTCCGATCACCCAGCGGTCATCGCCTACACCCGCGCCCACAGCGACGAGGGGCACACCGCGGTCGCCAACGCGGTGGAGCTCTACTACGCCATCCGCGATGGCCTGCGTTACAACCCCTGGGGCGTGGTCGTGACCCCCGAGGCATTCAAGGCGAGCAGCGTCGCAGCCCGCGATCTGGCCCAGGGCGGCCATTGCATCGACAAGGCGAATCTCCTGGCCGCCTGTGCCCGGGTGATCGGAATCCCGAGTCGCCTGCACTTCGCTACCGTCAGGAACCACATCGGGACCGAGAAGCTCGAGCGATTGCTCGGCACGGATCTATTGGTCTTTCACGGCTACACCGAGCTGTGGCTCGAGGAGCGCTGGGTCGCCGCAACCCCGGCATTCAACCGCGAGCTGTGCGAGCACCTCGGGGTGGCGCCGTTGGAGTTCAACGGCCGGGAGGATTCGATCTTCCAGCAGTACGACCGCGCCGGCGGGCGGTTCATGGAGTACATCCACGACTACGGTAGTTATCCCGACATTCCGTTCGAGTTCATGGTTGGCGAGTGGGAGAAGGCCTATCCGGACTTCGTCGATGGCGGGTGGCCGAGTCCGTGAGTCGGTGACCACGCCCGCGGCCGAGACGGTGCCGGCCGAGCGTTGCTGACGATCCAGGGGCGTGCTTTATGGCGGCGATGCGTCTGGCGCGTCTCCCGCTGCCCGAGGTCGGTCTCTTCGGGCTCGGCCTGTTGATGGCCCATCATCCGATGATCCTCTCGGGCATGGCCCGGGTGCAGACCGACGTCGGTGACACGCGTTTCAACGGCTATCTGCTGGAACACGCCTGGCGCTGGGTGAGCGGGGATCCGTTGCATGCTTCGTTTTGGGATCCGCCGTTTTTCTTTCCCCAAACCAACGTGCTCGCTTACAGCGATCTGCTGCTGAGCCTCGGGCCCCTGTACTGGCCGTGGCGCGTTTTGGGACTCGAGCCGGATACCGCCTTTCAGCTCTGGATGCTGGGGTTGTCAACGCTCAATTTTTGGTTGGCGTGGGGGTTGCTCCGGCGAGGCCTGGGGATCGGTCGCCTCGGCGCCGGGGTCGGCGCGTTTCTGTTTGCCTTTGGTGCGAGCCGGATCGCGGACCTCGAGCACGTTCAGATGTTGGGGCAGTTCTTCGCGTTGACAGCCGCTTGGGGGTTGATCGAGCTGTTTAGCGTTCCGGTTGCCGGGCCGGGTGGTGGTGGCGGTCGCAGGCTCGTCGCTTGGATCGGCCTCGTGGCGGCATCGATCGTCGCGCAGATCTACGCGGGCTTTTACCATGCCTGGTTTCTACTCCTCGCCCTGGCGCTATCTGCGCTGGTTGGGTTGGCCAGAAAGCGCCACCGCACGCCGCTGGTCACCTTCCTGCGCGCCGGGGCTCGCCCCCTCGCCGTGGGCGCCGGCCTGGCGTTAGCGGCTTCAGTCCTCCTCCTGTTGCCGGTGCTGCTCCACTACGGCTCGGCGGCCCAAGATGTCGGGATGCGCGCCTTCGCCGACGAGGTTCTGCCCCGGCTACCGCGCATCACCTCCTGGTTTTTCGTCTGGGACCGGAGCTGGCTGTACGCCTGGCAGGCGGAGGTCGCGATCTTCGCCGGCACGACCAGTCATCAGTTGAGCATCGGGTGGGTCACGACGGTGATCGCGGCCCTCGGACTATGGCGAGCCCGCGACCGGCCGGTGGCGGCGCTGCTCGCGGTGACGACAATCCTACTCATCCTGCTGGTCACCAGGTGGCCCGGGGACGTGACGCTCTGGCGGCTGGTCTTCGAGATCGCGCCGGGGGGGCAGGCGATCCGGGCCCCCTATCGCCTCGCCATCTTCCTGTTGCTGCCGGCGGCCATCGGTGTGGCGCTCTTCTTCGACCACTATCGAGGCCGATGGTCACGGTTGTGGCTAGGCCTGGTGGCCGGTGTCTGCATCCTCGAGCAGGGCGGCACCACGCCCGCCTACGATAAAGCGGTGGTCCGGGAGGAGGTGGCAACCCTCGCCGCCGCGATCCCAAAGAACTGCGCGGCCTTTTACGCCTCTTTCCGCGGCGACCGGGCGCCCTTTGTTCGCCGGCAGCTCGACGCGGTCTGGGCGGCCTCCCTGGTGGGACGGCCGACGGTCAACGGTTACTCCGGCAACCGGCCACCCGGCTGGCAGGTATTCTCCAACGTCGTACAAACCCGCGAGCAGGAGGCGGTTCTCGGCCACCGCCTGCAACGCTGGATCAAACGCACGGGACTCGCGCCCGAGACGGTTTGTCGGGTCGAGATGGCCAGCCCCGCGGCGGTGCAGCGGGCATTGGAGAACGAAGGCGGCACAGCGCTGCACGCGGCGATCCTCAACGGTGACCGCGCACGGGTGCGCAACCTCATCCAACAGACGGACGCACTCGACGCCACCGGAAACGCGGGCCGCACCCCGTTGATGACGGCCGTGCGCCGTCACGACACCGAGGCGATCGCTGTGCTGCTCGCCGCTGGCGCCGAGCTCGACCGGCGCGACGATCGGGGCGCCACTGCTCTAATGTGGTCGACGATGTTTGGTGAGCCGGTGACGGTGGCGACACTGCTCGAGGCGGGCGCCGATCCCAACCTCCGAGATCACCACGGCGCCACCGCCCTGGGGTGGGCTGCGCTGTTCGGTCGTGCTGCCGTAGTCGAGGAGCTGCTCGGCCGGGGAGCGGATCCCAACCTCGCGGATCAACGCGGCACCACGCCCCTCGCCGTGGCCCGGGAGCGCGGCTACGCCGATGTCATCGCGGTATTGGCGGCGGGTAGTCTTTGAAGTGCGTTGGCACTCCTTGGCATGATCAGCCCGATGGAGACGACCGCCTGTTCGCTGCGGATGTTCCACCGGATGCCGTTGGGCGCGGCGATCATAGTCACGTTGTCCACGGTGTTCGTGCCGGGAGTCCTGCCCGCCGAGGAGGAGAAGCCTCCCCTGGTAGCCGTGCTCGATCTGCGCGCTGATAGACGACTGGAACGCCGAGGTTGCCACCGTGCTGGCGGCGGCAAAGGCACGCCCTGTGCTTCGGTTGGCGAGTGAATCGTGTCTCGAGGGAGGGCGTTGTACGGAGAACGGAGGAGCGGTAGCATCGCGGGTGGACAGGGACCAGCAACGACAGGGGCGTATCCATGAGGGTTGTGTGTGCCTGCGATCGCACGGTGCACGTGGAACACGCAGGTAGGAAGAAGGCCCCGGGGATCAACTATGCCGGCGTTGACGGTCTGCACACCGCATACTCGTTCACCCGAGAGAAGAAAAAGGTAGCGCGCAAGCTGTTCGGTGAAGCCCGCAACCCACCCAACCACCCGGATAACCGCAGCGCTGAGCTCATCGCGATGATGCCTGAGTAGAATGCTATCTGCTCGGTGTCTCCTACTTCGACTCGGGAGAAGGATGGCATGTCGATCAAACGGGGCTCAAAAAAGTTTTGGTGGATTGGTCTGGCGCTTCTTACCGGGGCGCTTGGAGTCTTCGTCTTTTGGCTGGCGCCTGATCTAGCAACGAACCTTTCGGGTTCAACCGGAAGCTCTGAGCTTGGTCCGCAGGGGCCATTGTTCAACATCCATGCGGCCGGGGCCGGCGACGCTGCCGATGGTCCCGAGTTGGAAACAACCGGTTGCACTATCTCCGGCTCGGTGGTTGACGAGCAGGGAAGCCCCGTCCCCGGCGCCCGGGTTCGGTTGCGCCTCACCCACCAGACACGACCTCAACGAAGCGAGGAATCCCTCTCCGCGGTCTCAACGGGGACCGGTGAGTTCGAGCTGGAGGCGGTCGCTTGCGGCGCCTATTTTATTGCCGCCAACGCTCCCGGATTGGTGTCTTCCCACGGAGAACGGGTTGAGCTGAAGCCGGGCGAGGGCAAAACCGGAGTACGCCTGGTGCTCAGCCGTGAAGGGTATCGGGTGACGGGAACCGTGGTCGACCAGGGCGGCGGTGGGATCCCATCGGCCACGATTCGCGCCAGCCAAACGCCTAACGGCAGCGCCCATGAGATCAACGGCGATGAACAGGGGCGCTACGATCTTTGGCTGCGAAGTGGGAACTTCTGGCTGGTCGCGGGCGCTGATGGCTACGCCTACGCGCGCCGACGAGTGACGATGAACCGCCATCGCGAGGTGAGTTTTGAGCTCGAGCCGGCCGGAACGATCCGGGGCCGTGTCATCCGTCGTGAGGGCGGTGACCCGGTGGCTGGGGCCGCGGTGGAGGCAAAGAGGGGTTGGCGGCCGTGGGTTCGCCCGGCGACCACGACGAGTGGGACGGACGGGACCTTCGAGCTCACGGGTCTGGCCACAGGTGAATATGACGTCCGAGCGACCAAGGGCAATCTGAGGGGCGCCTTTGGTAGCCACGTGCCGGTCCGGGTCGCGAGCTACGTCCCTGATGTCGTCATCGAGCTCAAAACTGGTTTGGCGATCCGGGGCAAAATTGTGGACGACAGCGGCGTTGGAATCGAAGGAGCGACGGTGGATTGGATCGTCTTCCCCGGGGCAACGGCGGCGACGGTATCTGGTCGGGACGGCGCCTTCGAGCTGTTGGGTCTCGAGCCGGGGCACGGGCTGGTCCTTGCCCAAAAGACCGCCTACGTCAGAGGCGATCGACGCCTGAGCCTCGCCGAGGAGGATGAGAGTGGGGTCGAGATCCCGCTGGCAACCGGTGTCACCGTTGTGGGGAGGGTCGTCAACCAGAACAGACAGGCGATCCCCGGAGTCTCTGTTGCCGGCCGTCCAGAGGGCGGGCGCGGCTTCGGTCCCATGCGACGGTCTGGAGTGACCATCGACGTTACCGACGGCCAAGGGAGGTTTCGACTCGAGGGGTTTGCGGCGGGCAACGCCACGGTGAGGGCGCAACATCTCGAGCTCGGTTTTGCGACGGCTCGCCTCGAGGATCTCGAGGTGGGCCGAGAATACGAGGTCGAGTTGACGCTCGATCGGGGGGCGACAGTCTCCGGTACGGTCACCTGGGAGGACGGCGAGGTGGCGGTGGGGGCAACGGTCCATGCCTCATCCCGTGGAATGGGACGGATGGGAAGAAGCGACACGGAAAGCGACGCACGCGGTTTCTATGAGATCTCCGGTCTCGAAGCGCGGGAATACCGCTTCTGGGCAATGCGGCCCGGCTCGGCCTCGACTGCGCCGATCTCGTTTCCGACGGCCGACGCCCCTGAGCACGAGATCGTGCTCGAGGCTGACCAACAGCTCACCGGGATCGACTTCGTCTTGGCCCGGGCTGATTTCGAGATCTCGGGGACCGTGGTTGATGAGAGTGGCTCACCCGTCGCCGACGCAGAGGTAGGTGCGGATCTCGATGGGAAGACCTCCGGTCGGGCACGTTCTCGCCACTTCACCTCGGGAGTCAGCACCCGGAGCGCTAGGGACGGGAGCTTCACCCTCGTTGGACTCACCCGCGGCAGTCATGAGGTATGGGCGGAGCTGCCCGGTTTTCCCCGTGTCTCGGTGGGCGGGGTGGATGCCGGCGCCACCGGCGTGACGCTCACGATACCGCCCGGCTCGGTCCTCGCGGGGGTCGTGGTCGGCGTTGGTGGGGCGCCGGTATCGGCCTACGAGCTCAGGACCCTCCCCCAAGGGGACGCCCGGAGACGGTCACCTTGGCACGGCACCGATCGTTTGACGGTAGACCAAGAGCATGGCTCCTTTGAGGTCCGAGGTCTCGAGGCCGGGATCTATCGGTTGGTGGCCACGACGCCATCGGGTCAGGTGGGTGAGCTTGCCGACATCGAGGTGACCACCGGCGAACGTCGCGACGGCCTACGGATAGAGGTGACGGCCGGTGCAAACCTTCGAGGCATCCTCAGGGGCCATCCCAGCGGGATCCCCCTGGGCGACGTCAGCCTGATGTTTTTTTCTGGGGCGGGCAGTCGTTCGGCGACCACGGACACAGAGGGTGCTTTTGAGGTTGATGGGCTCGCCCCCGGCGAAGCCACGGTCATTCTGCGTCCGGATCCGAGCCAGTACCTTCGCGACCGGCTTCGCCTCACCATCGTGGCGGGCGAGAACGAGGCAGAGCTTCTGGTCGTGGAGCTCGCGGCACTCCCCACCGCGACCGCGATGCCCCCGATCGAGCTCCATCCCAAGGGCGGTCAGCTACACATCTTTGTCCGAGGGCCAACCCTCCCGATAGCCGTGGGAGATCAGCTCCTCACAATCGACGGCGCACCCGTGACCGGTCTCGGTCCCCGGGGTGCAAAGGCCCTGATGCGCGGCGAGGCAGGGACCGAGGTGACCCTTGGCGTGATCTCAGAGGGGTCCGGCGAGCCCCGAGACTTGGTGCTCCTGCGGATCGCGGTGTCAGAGTCGCCGTAGGCGGGACGTCACTTCAGCGCAGAACCCGCGCGAGATACGCACGGGTCTCGGCGGGCAGGATCAACCGCCCGCCGCGCGGCACGCGTCCCGGGCCGGCGTTGAGCGCCAACAGGCAGAAAAGCGCCATCCCAACGCTCCGCAACCCCAAGCTCTTCAACCTGCGTTTCATCGCCGGCTGGAAAAGTATGTGCGGGGGCGCTGATCCCAAAAAGAAACTGCGCGGCTCGGTGCGGGCGGGGCAAGAGCGCCCGTCCGCCGCCGGATCACCAGCTGCGACCGCCCGCCGCGCCCCATGGGCCTGTGTTTGTCGCCGAAGCCGCATCGATGCTAGGTTCGGGTTGGGTTGGGTTATAGGACCAGAATGCAAACCGAGGACCCTCGGCCACCACCCGAAAGCGAGGCCCGCGGCGCTGGCGACGTGCCGGTCGTCATCCTGATCGTGCTCGTACTCGCCCTGGGTTGTGGGGCATCGCTGGTCTGGTTTGTGACCTCCCGCGCCAACGAGCAAACTCGGATCGAAAACCACTTCTCCGCCGATTCGGCGGTTTTTGTCTCCGCCCTGCGCGTGCGCTTCGGGGACACGGTCGACATTCTCGGCTCCCTGGCCGCCTGGTACGAAATCTCTCCGCTACCGGAGCGCGAGAGCTTCCGGACCTTCGCGGCGCGGCTCTTCGAGGACCACCCGGGCATTCACGCCATGGAATGGATCCCACGCGTCGAGCAGAGTGAGCGCCGGGACCACGAGGCCGCGGCCCGCGCCCATTGGATTCCAACCTACAGCATCGTCGAGTGCTGCGTCGAGGAGCGCCTCACTCCCGCCGGAGCGCGAGCGGAGTACTTCCCGGTCTTCTTTGTCGAGCCCTACGAGGGCAATGAGGCCGCGGTTGGATTTGATCTCGGCTCGAGCCCGGTGCGCGCGACGGCGCTCGAGCGGGCGCGGTCTTCCGGCCTCACCGTCAGCACCGGTCGCGTTCGTTTGGTTCAAGAGCAAGAAGAACAATACGGCGTCCTCCTGCTGCGACCGGTCTACGCCGGAGGCGCAGCACCCGAGACGGTCTCCCAACGGCGCGCAGCGTTGCGGGGCTTCGTGCTCCTCGTTTTGCGCATGGGGGACCTGGTCGACACCGCCGTCGCCGATTTTGGCGCCAAGGACATGAACGTCGCGATCTTCGACGAATCCGCCGCGAGCGAGGAGAGCTTCCTTCACCGGTATTCACCCACCCACGGATCGGCGGCACGGCCTTCGTCAGCGGCGGGGCAGAACGCCACTTTCCGTCAAACCGTGGAGATGGCGACCCGTACCTGGCGGATCGAAACCACGCCGGTGGCCGGATCCCTTGCCGCGCAACGAACCCTGTTGCCGTGGGGGATCTTGGTGATCGGATTTGGAGCCTCACTGCTGCTCTCGGGGGTCGTCTTGCTCGGGTTGATCCGAATCCGCCAGACCCGCCGACACGCCGACGCGATCCTCGCGACCAATGTCGCGCTGACCCGCCAAATGAAGGAACGCGAGACCGCCGAGCTAGCCCTGCGCAGCAGCGAAGAGCGGTTCCGGACGATCTGTGAAAACGCGCCGGTGATGATCGACCAATTCGCGCCCGATGGCAGCTGCTTGCTGTGGAACAACGAATGTATTCGGCGCCTGGGTTGGACCGCCGACGAGATCTCAGCCTGTGAGGACCCCCTATCCTTGTTTTACCCAGACCCGGACGTGAGGAATGAGGTGCTCGCCACGATCATCGCGGCGGACGGGGTATTTCGGCAATATCAGGTGGTCGCCAAGGATGGCTCGATCCGCGCTCAGCTCTGGGCAAATTTCCAACTTCCCAACAGCCCCGTGATCGCCGTCGGGCACGACATCACAGAACAGGTCCGTTCCGATGAGGAAAAGAACGAGCTGGCCGAGAAGATGCGCCACGCCCAGAAACTCGAGAGCCTCGGTGTCCTCGCCGGCGGCGTGGCTCACGACTTCAACAATCTATTGATGGGTGTCTTGGGCAATGCCGACCTGGCCATCCACGAGCTGCCCACGGGCTCTAACTTGCTGGCGCCCCTGAGCGGCATCGTGTCCGCGGCCGAGCGCGCAGCGGATCTCTCCCGGCAGATGCTCGCCTACTCCGGCCGCGCCAGTTTTGTGGTGGAGCCCGTTGAGCTCTCGGGCCTGGCCCGTGACATGGAAGCGCTGGTGCGAGCGTCGATCTCGAAGAAAGCGACGCTCGAATACCAACTGGCAGCGGGCTGTCCGGCCGTCGAGGCGGACGCCACCCAACTGCATCAGGTGGTGTTCAATTTGATCATCAACGCCTCCGAGGCGTTCGGCGACGACAACGGCCGCATCACCGTCGCGACCGGGGTGACGAACTGCAGTCGCGGGGAGCTGGCGGCCACCTACGTAGATGACCACCTGCCTGCGGGTAACTACGTCTTCGTCGAGGTGCGGGACGATGGCGCCGGCATGGACGCCGATACCGCCAGGCGCATTTTCGAGCCCTTCTATACCACCAAATTCACCGGCCGCGGCCTGGGGCTCGCAGCGGCGCTCGGGATCGTCCGTGGCCACCGGGGCGCCATCACGGTCGATAGCGAGCCTGGGGTCGGCACGACATTTCGGTTACTTCTACCGGTGTCCGTCCGGGAAGTCCCGCTGGCGCAAACCGAACCAAAATCGACGAAGTTGCGGGGCAGCGGCTTGGTGCTCATTGTTGACGATGAGCAGATCGTACGCGACGTGGCCAGCGCGATGGTTGGCCGGTTGGGTTTCGAGGTCGTAACGGCCATCAACGGCGAGCTGGCGTTGGAGGTGTTTGCGGAGCGTCGCGACGATCTCGTCGCTGTGATTTTGGATCGCACCATGCCGGTACTCGACGGCGTGGAGACGCTGCGTGAGATCCGGCGGCTCGATCCGGATATGCCAGTGGTGCTGTCCAGTGGCTACTCCGACACCGTGGACGACCATGCCGATACGTGCGTACGACTCTCAAAGCCCTACACGCTTCAGACCCTCGAGCGCACTCTGCGCCTAGCGCTCGGGGAGGTTGGGTAGCTGCGCCTAGGGCTCGGTTGGTTGCGGCTATCGAACAAAGAAACGAAGGCGGTTCGTGGGATCCGCCGGGGAGGTCACCTCTCCCCAGACCAGCCCAAGCGGTGCAACCGCTCTTCCACCATCTCCAGCTCCGCCGCGTGGGCCGGCCCCATCTGCCCGAGCGCGAAGCCGAGTAGTGTCCAACCCTCGACGTATTCGGGATCGTCGCGAACCAACCGACGTGCTTCTGCCAGGAGGAGATCGCGTTGGTCCTCGACCGCCCAGGCCCGACGCACACTGGCGGTGAGCTGGTGGGGCTCGAGAAAACGATAAGCGAGGCGTTGAGCGAGGGCGGCGTTGGGTCCGTCGTTACGAACGTAGACCAGAGCCTTTTCACTCATGAAGATCAGCGACCAGTCGGGGTTGCGATCGAGATGGACCCGCGCTCGTGCATAGGGACGGAAGTCCATGAACAACCACTGCACGGTCCACTGGTCCATGGTGACCGCGAACGCCTCCGGATTCCTCAGGGCGCGTTGGTAGGCGAGGATGAAATCACCGCCGTAGATTTGATTCGAGCGGCCGTCGATGAACACCGGGTTGTCCGGTACCGTGGCCAGCAAATATCCGCCGTAGTGATACTCGTTGAAGACGCGACCGCGGAGCTCTCCGCTGCTCAGGGCATGGGCGACGAAATCCCGCCCTGCCTCGGGATAGTGCCGCGGCTCGGTATCCAGACCAAAGCCAGGTGGTCCGCGATGCCAGCCGGCCGCCAAGACCACCATGGCGATCCCCATGGCGATGACATTGCCCGCGGGCCGCTGAAAGCTCGGGAGGTTGCGAAGAGCCCCGGCCGCGGCGGGCACCGCCATCAAGGCGAGATACGGGAAGAAGCGAACGCCCCCCAGGGCCAAGCCCGCGCCGCACGAGAGAAGGGCCGCGTCCCACCATGCGAGGCGCCGCTGCCACAACGCGCCTGCCCCCGCCGTCGCCACGATCAACAACGTCGCCGGCGTGGCATCCCACATCGTGGCCAGCGAAAACGGTTGCCACTCCGGCATGCCCTGACGAATGCCCTCCACCGCCATCACCTCGAAGGCCTGTTGGGCCGCCGCGGTTCCGAAGGGCGTCGCGACGCTCGCCAGCCCGCAGCCTGCTACGACCGCGGCGGATTCGACCCAACCCGGTCGCTCTCCCTTGGCCCGCTGCTCCAGAAAACGAGCCAGCCCATACGCCAACACGATCGCCGGGACCGCGAGGGCGCCGCGGTGCAGGTTGGCCATCACCAGCGTGAGCGGAACCACCCACAGCAGACGACCAACCCCGGCGCGGTGACGTTCCAACAATAGAATCAGGACCGCGGTGAGGGCGAAGGACAGGCTCGCCGGCCGCTCCGAGAAACGAAACACGACCGCGCTGAGATAGACGGCGATGACGATGACGATGACGCCGACTGGGAGGTCGCGCATGCGGAGCACCTGACCGATGGCCAGGGTCCCCACGATGGCGCAGAGCGCAGCCATCACCGCGAGGGCCGGCTCTCCGCCCCAGTCGTGGAGCACCGCCACCAGGAGGTCGGCGCCCCAGTCCTTGTAGGTCCAGGCTTCACCGGCCTGCGTGTAAGAAAATGGATCCGTGGGCAACAACGATCCGGACTCCAACATGCGGCGACCGGTGGCGACGTGCCACCAGATATCGAAGGTCGACACCCGTCGCGCCGACAATCGAATCAACAGCCAGAGCAGCACCAGCCACGCGCCGATCTCGCTGATCCGGCGACGGTCCAGGGGAGTGGTTTGCTGCGACACCGGGGCCACGGTATCATGGCCCGGTGGGGCCCACGAACCTCTCGGGTCTGCTCAGCCCCATAGCCACTCTTCCCTGCCCAGGCGTGGAGCACTCGATTGTGTGAGGTCAGCCTCGTCGTCCCTTGCTACCTCGATGCGCCCCACCTGCGCGCTAGCGCCGGGGAGATCCTGTCGATCCTCGAAGCGCTCGAGTTTTCCTACGAGGTGATCTTCGTCGACGATTGCAGTCCCGATCGGTGCAACGCCATCATCGACGCAATCATCGCTGAGCACCCCGACAAGAACATCCGCAAGATCACCCATGCCCACAACACCGGTCGCGGCGGTGCGGTGACCTCCGGCTTTGAGGCCTCGAGGGGCGAGGTGGTCGGCTACATCGACGTCGACCTCGAGGTTCACGCCCGCTACATCCCCGCCTTTGTCATGGCGGTGAAGGACGGCGCGCCGGTGGTGACCGCCGAGCGCATCTACAAACTCTCGGCCGGACTACTGCATCGGGCGGCGCTGAGCCGTGCCTACCTCAAGCTGGTACAGCAAACCTTGCAGTTGCCGCTCCCCGACACCGAGGCCGGGTACAAGTTCTTCGATCGGCCGTCCTTGATGACCTACCTCCCCGACGTTCAGGACACCGGCTGGTTCTGGGACACGGAAATCCTGGCGCGGGCGGCCATGCGCGGCTTGAACATCACCACCATCCCCACTCTCTTCATTCGACGTCGCGACAAACACTCAACCGTCAGGGTAGTCCGCGACAGCCTCGACTACTTCGTCAAGCTCATGCGCTTTCGCCGAACCCTGCGCGAGGACTGAACCCACGTCCATCATCTACCGCCACCGAGTTGTCTACCGGCTGGTCATGCGGGCTCTGTACGGCCGTCACCTGGCCGCCCGGGACCGGGTGCTCGCCGAGTGTATCCCCGACGGCGCACGGGTCGTGGATGTTTGCGCCGGCGATGGCGCTCTGTATCGACACGAGCTGCGCCACAAGAACGTCACCTATCTCGGACTCGACGCCTCCCCGCAGCTGGTCGCCTGGGGCAGACGTCATGGCGTCGACATGCGGAGCTTCGATGTACGACGCGATGCCATCCCGAGCGCCGATACCGTGGTGATGCAGAGCAGCCTGTACCAATTCATCGAGGAGGCCGAGCCCTTGATCGGGCGCTTGCTCGACGCGGCCCGTCATCGAGTAATCATCGCCGAGCCAATTAGGAATCTCTCCGCGAGCGACAATCCCCTGGTGCGGGTTACCGCCCGGGTACTCACCCGACCGGCGAGGGACAGCGCCTACGTTGGCAACCGTTTCAATGAGGAGCGACTGCGCGAGCTGTTTGGGAATTTCGCCGAGCTCGAGCGGATCTTTTCCATCCCCGGTGGCCGGGAGCTGATCGGGATCTTCACGGGGCGAGCGGGCGATGCGTGAGGATGTCTATGACCTCATGGCCAGCCAGGAGGACACCTACTGGTGGTACGTCGCCCGGCGTCAGATCATCTCTAGGACGGTTCGCCTCATTCTCGCGAGCCAACCGACGCCGAGTATCTTAGACTACGGCTGTGGTAGCGGTGCGATGCTGGCCGAGTTGGCGAATCTCGGCGATGCCTTTGGCGTCGACTTCCACCCCAGGGCAGTCGCGGCCACCGAGACCCGTGGGTGCGGAACCGTGGCGCTCCTCACCGAGGGCACCACGGAGATCGCGCCCAATCCCTTCGACCGGACCTTTGACCTCATCACCCTGCTCGACGTGCTGGAGCACTTTGATGATGACC
>JAUUZB010000703.1 GCA_030590185.1 Deltaproteobacteria bacterium | reverse complement strand
GCACGCTCCGGGCTGCGTAGGGCATTGACCCCGTCGGCGACGATGCGCAGGGCGTCGATGTCGAGGCCGGAGTCGGTTTCGTCGAGGATGGCGAGCTTCGGCTCGAGCACCGCCATCTGCAATACCTCGTTGCGCTTCTTTTCACCGCCGGAGAAGCCGTGGTTGACCGGCCGCTCGAGCAGCTTCGGATCCATGCCGAGGCGTTTCATCTTGCCCCTGACCAGGGCCAAAAAGTCGAAGGCGTCGAGTGGCTCTTCGCCGCGGTGGGCGCGCAGGGCGTTGAGCGCCGCCTTGAGGAAGAGGGTGTTGTTCACCCCTGGGATCTCCACCGGGTATTGAAAGGCCAGGAAGATCCCCTCCCGGGCGCGCTCCTCCGGTGGCATTGGGGTGAGGTCCTTGCCCTCGAAGAGCGTCTCGCCGCCGGTGACCGCGTAGCCGTCGCGGCCGGTCAGGGCGTAGGCCAGGGTGCTCTTGCCGGAGCCATTCGGCCCCATGATGGCGTGCACCTCGCCCGGTTTTACATCGAGGTCGAGGCCGCGCAGGATTGGGTGGCCGTCGATCTCCACCTTTAGATTGTTGATCGAGAGCATCGCTCACCCCGTGGTTAGCCGACAGCCCCTTCGAGGCTGAGGTTGAGTAACTTCTGGGCCTCCACCGCGAACTCCATCGGTAGCTTGCGGAAGACCTCTCGGCAGAAGCCGTTGACGATTAGACCGACCGCGTCCTCCTCGGACAGGCCGCGTTGTTGACAGTAAAAGAGCTGGTCATCGCTGACCCGGGAGGTGGTCGCCTCGTGCTCCACCTGGGCGCTCGGGTTCTTGACCTCGACCACCGGGAAGGTGTGGGCCCCGCAGCGGTCGCCGAAGAGGAGCGAGTCGCACTGGGTGTAGTTGCGCGCCCCCTCGGCCCTGGGCTGCACCTTGACCAGGCCGCGGTAGGTGTTCGAGCCGTGCCCGGCGGAGATCCCCTTGGAGATAATCGTGCTCCGGGTGTTCTTCCCGAGGTGGATCATCTTGGTGCCGGTGTCCGCCTGTTGATGATTGTTGGTCACCGCGATCGAGAAGAACTCGCCCACCGAGTTGTCCCCCTTGAGGATGCAGCTCGGGTACTTCCAGGTGATCGCCGAGCCGGTCTCCACCTGGGTCCAGGAGATCTTGGCGTTCTCCTCGCAGCGGCCGCGCTTGGTGACGAAGTTGTAGATCCCGCCGACCCCCTCGGCGTTGCCCGGGTACCAGTTCTGGACCGTCGAGTATTTGATCTCCGCCCCTGGCAGGGCCACCAACTCGACCACCGCGGCGTGCAGTTGGTTCTCGTCGCGCATCGGCGCCGTGCAGCCCTCCAGGTAGCTGACGTAGCTGCCCTCGTCGGCGATCAACAGGGTGCGCTCGAACTGCCCGGTGTTGGCGGCGTTGATGCGGAAGTAGGTCGACAGCTCCATCGGGCAGCGCACCCCGGGGGGCACGTAGCAAAACGAGCCATCGGAGAAGACCGCCGAGTTGAGCGCCGCGAAGTAGTTGTCGGAGCGGGGCACCACGCTACCGAGGTACTTCTTCACCAGCTCCGGGTGCTCGCGAACCGCCTCGGAGAAACTGCAAAAAATCACGCCGGCCTTTTTGAGCGTGTCTTTGAATGTAGTGGCCACGCTGACGCTGTCGAACACCGCGTCCACCGCGACCTTCGGGGTCACGCCGGCCAGGACCTCACGCTCCCGCATCGGGATGCCGAGCTTCTCAAAGGTGGCCAGCAGCTCCGGATCGACATCCTCGAGGCTCTTGGGGCCGTCCGCGGCGCTCTTGGGCGCCGACCAGTAGGAGATCGCCTGGTAGTCGATGGGCGCGATATCGACCTTGGCCCAGTCCGGCTCGCGCATCTGCTGCCAGCGGGCAAAGGCCTTCAGGCGCCACTCGAGCAACCAGGCTGGCTCTTTCTTGGCCGCCGAGATGAAGCGGACGGTGTCTTCAGAGAGCCCCGGGGGCGTCGACTCCTGTTCGATCTCGGTCACCCAGCCGTGGGCGTACTCGGCCGAGGTGATCTCCGTGAGCTGCGTGTTGCTGCTCACGACTCATTCCTGACCTGCCGCCGCGATCCGCGGCGACCCGCCCTGGGGCACCGGGGTGCTCATGTCGGCCAGGGAGAGGCCGGCGAGCGCCCGGTGCACCGTGTCGGTGATGCGCGACCAGTTGCCGCTGACCGGGCAGATCTCGGCGAGCTGACAGACGGTGGTGGAGTGGCTGCTGCAGTCGGTCAGCGCGATCGGGCCGTCCACCGCGGTGATCATCTCGAGGATGGTGATCGCCTCCTGGGGGCGCGCCAGGCAATAGCCGCCCTTTTTGCCCCGCTGGGCGTCGAGTACGCCGGCCCGGGAGAAGCGCTTGAGGATCTTGCTGACCGTGGGCAAGGGCAGGCCAGATTTCTCCGACAGGCCCCGAGCGGTGGAATAATCGCGGGTTTGGCTGTTGGCGATGTGCGTCATGAGCACGATGCCGTAATCCGCTAGTTTTGAGAGCCTGAACATCATGGGAAGCGCGCCTTTTCTCTAGGGTTTTCCTGCTGGCCACACTTCCGGGCAGCCTCGGCGATCCCTAATACGGACCAATCCCCTCTTCTGTTACGATTTATCCGATCCGTTCGTTGTCAAGGTGTTGGGGACCGATTTGGTCTCGGTTTGCTGGGGTTCGGCGATCCCCGGGAAGGGTCGGGGCGCCCCAACGGTTTCGATCCCGGGGGGCGGGTCCGCGTTTGACCGCCAACGGGCGACCCATTATGGTTTTCCCGAGCGCCTGTCCCAAAATCAGTGGGGGTTGAGCTAATGCGCGAGTGCCCCGCCTGCGGCGTTCCGGCCGAGGAGGACCAAAAGTTCTGCAACGATTGCGGGACTGATCTCCTGACCAGCGTCGATGCGGCCGGAGACCCGGACGATGAGATCCCGGCCTATGCCCGTGAGAAGATCGGCACAGTGATCGGCTCCTACCAGATCAACGAGGTGCTCGGGGTCGGCGGCATGGGCACCGTGTTCGGCGCAGAGCACATCAGGCTCGGCCGGCGCGTGGCGATCAAGATGCTCCATCCAGAGTGCGCCAACGAGGTGATCAAGCGCTTCTTTGCCGAGGCGCGGGCGGTCAACCAGATCGACCACGACAACATCGTCGAGATCACCGACTTCGTCGATGGCACCGCCGGGCACGACGCGAGCTACTTCGTCATGGAGCAGCTCATCGGCTACGACCTCGATGATCTCATGAAGACCGAGGGGATTCTGCCCCTCGGCCGGGCGTTGAGAATCGCCCGCCACGTGGCGGATGGGCTCGCGGCGGCCCACGCTGCGGGCATCGTGCACCGGGACCTCAAGCCGGCCAATATTTTCCTGGTGCAGAAGGGTCGCGCCCAGGACCTGGTTAAGTTGCTCGACTTCGGGGTGGCCAAATTCACCGTACCGGGCGCCGCCGGGACCATGGCCCAAACCGCCTCCGGCGTGATCCTCGGCACGCCGCAGTACATGTCGCCGGAGCAGACCCGCGGCGAACAGATCGACCACCGCACCGACATCTACGCCCTCGGCGTCATCCTCTATAAAATGGTCGCCGGCCGGCCGCCATTCTCCGCCAATTCCTTCGCGGAGATGATCATCAAACAGAACACCATCGTGCCGTCGGCGCCGAGCGCCCACCGCGCGCCCGGGGTAGCGGCGATGTTGCCGGCGGTGCTCGACGAGCTGGTTCTCCAGTGCCTGCGCAAGAACCCCGATGAACGACCGCAGACCATGGCGGAGGTGGCCAGCACCATCGACATCATGCTCGGGGTGATGTCACCGGAGGTCGCGGAGCTCGCCGGTCACCCCG
>JAUUZB010000037.1 GCA_030590185.1 Deltaproteobacteria bacterium | reverse complement strand
TGGCTTCGTTCCGGGAGTGGCGGAGACATCCCTGGCGCGGCAGACCGCGGCGCGACTCGGGGTGACCCGCGAGGAGCTGACCGCGTTGATCAAGAAGGGTGGGTGAGCCGCCGAGGCAGGCGGCTCCATGGGGCCGCGCCGACCTCAGCCGAGGGGGGCCACGCCGGCCTCAGCCGAGGACGTCCGTACCGACCTCAGCCGAGGGGGGCCACGTCGGCCTCAGGCGAGGACGCCCTTGACGCGCCCGTAGACCTCGTCCATGGCGCCGACGCCATCGATCGGACGCAGGGTCCCCTGCTTCTCGTAATAGTCGATCAGCGGTTGGGTCTGATCGGCGTAGGTCTTGAGGCGCGAGCGGATCGGCGTCTCCTTGTCGTCATCGCGCTGGTAGAGCTCGCCGCCACACTTATCGCACACGCCATCCTTCTTGGGCTGCTTGAACTTGACGTGGAAGGAGGCGCCGCAGTTGTTCTTGCAGGTGCGCCGGCCGCTGAGCCGCAAGACCAGCTCGTCGTCGTTGACCTTGATGCAGACCACGTGGTCGATTCCGATCTTGGCCGCATCGAGCATGGCGCCGAGGGCATCCGCCTGGCTGGTGTTGCGCGGGAAGCCGTCGAGCATGAAGCCGCCCTTGCAGTCATCCTTGGCGATGCGTTCGTTGACGATCCCGACCACCACCTCGTCCGGCACTAACTTGCCGGCGTCCATGAAGCCCTTGGCCTTGGTGCCCATGGGCGAGCCGGCCTTGACCGCGGTGCGCAGCATGTCGCCGGTGGAGATTTGCGGCACTTTATAGTCCTCGACGATGCGCTCGGCCTGGGTGCCTTTGCCTGCGCCTGGGGGGCCCAACAGAATCAGATTCATCATTTGCTCCACTGTCACGGTGACGCCGTCGCGCGAGCCCGGCGCTCACGCATGGCGGCGATTAGTTTTTCTGGGGTCAGGGTACCGGCGAGGTTTTCTACCTCGCGCCAACCGCGTTCCCGGGCGTAGCCAGCGACCTCGCCGTCGGCGCACCAGGCGACCATTTTCGGTCCGAAGCTCGGGGTGTCGCGCTCCTCCTCGAGGGCATCCACCTCGGCGAGATTGGTCACCAGCCAGCCGGTGAGCGGCAAGGCGTTGATCGAGACGCGGGCAACGGGGGTGATGGGCAAGGCGACATCGAGCACCTCGGCGCCGGCGAGCTCGAGCGGTTCGAGCAGCGCCGCCTCCGGTTTGAAGATGCCGAGCCGCTCGCCAAACAGCGGCCGCTTGCTGAACCAATCGAGGGTCGCGGCGTGGCGCACGGTCTTGCCGATGATGAACAGGGCCGGCGGCTCGATGCCGCCGTCGATCGCTGCCTGGGGAAGCTTTGCCAGGGTGCTGCGCACCACCCGTTGGCCGGAGGTGGTGCCGCGCTCGATCACGGCGGCCGGGGTTTCCGGATCCATGGCCGCCGCCAGCAAGGACTCCACCACCTTCGGCAAGGCCGTGAGCCCCATGTAGCCAACCAGGGTGGCGGCCGGGTCCTGCGCCATGAGATCCCAGCGCACCTGGGGTCCGCCGCGCTTGGAGCTCTCGTGGGCGGTGACCAAGGTGAGGCGCACCGCGTCGCCGCGATAGGTGGCCGGGATGCCGGCGTAGGCAGAGATCGCAACGCCCGCGGTGACGCAGGGAATGACCTCAAAGGGGACGCCGTTCTCCTGGAGCACCGTCGCCTCTTCGCCACCGCGGCCGAAGATGTACGGGTCGCCGCCCTTGAAGCGCACCACCCGTTTGCCCTGCTTGGCGAGGCGCACCATGAGCGCCGTGATCTCTTCCTGAGGCACCGGGTGCTTGCCGGCTTCCTTGCCGACGCTGCGCAACTCGATGTGGCCAGGCAGGTCGCAGGGCAGCGCCGGTGCGGCGAGGCGGTCGTAAACGATGGCGTCGGCGGCGAGCAGACGCGCTCGACCGCGCAGGGTGAGCAGACCCGGGTCACCGGGACCGGCGCCCACCAGGGAGACCAAACCAGCCTCCGGGGTTGGCTCGAGGGCTGCGCCTGCCGTCTCTGTTGGTGTCGTGTGTTGGACCTCGTGCCCGAGCCACTCGGCTTCTTCCTCGGCTGTGGGTACCCGGGCCTCGAGACGATCCTCGTCGACCGTGGCGGCAAAGAAGGTGTCGTAGAGCTCCTCCTGCTCCACCCGCGACAGCGCTGCGGTGCGTACCGAGTCGCGAAAGCGCGAGGCCGACTTGATCCACTCGTGCCACTCCTGGCCAAAGCGGCGCTCGAGCAGTCGGCGCAGGCGGCGGACCACAAACGGCGCCTCGCCAGCCGAACCGATGGCGAGCTGAAAGGCGCCACGCACCACGCGGGCTGGGAGGTGGAAGGTGCATAGCTCGGGATCGTCGGCCACGTTGACCCAGGTGCGCGCCGCGCTCGCCTCCTCGAACACCCTGCGGTTGACCTCGCGATCGTCGGTGGCCGCAAAGACCAGGGCATAAGAGGTGGCCTCGCCCGGGGCGTAGGCCCGTCGCTCGAGGGTGATCCGTCCCGCCCCGGCCATCTCGCTCAACGCCTCGACCGGCTCGCGGGCGATCACGGTGACGAGCGCTTCCTCAGCCAGAAGCCCCTCGACCTTGCGCAACGCGACCCCGCCGCCGCCCACCACGAGGCATTGGCGGCCGTTAATACTCAACATTACCGGGTACATGTTGCTTCCGAGCTCGCGCCCGCGCCTCTCGTCTGGACCTGAGCGCGTGCGCCGCATGGCACAAGGTTCGCCGTAGATCAATGCTCGCGCGGGTCGAGGTCTTTTGCTTCCAGGTCCGACGGTGTATGTAACCGGCGCCCGCAGTGGAGCTGCTTCGGGCAATGCATCACGAAGCTGCGACGGAGGTCGGTCATGCCGCGAAGAAAGATCGTCATCAAGCGGGTCCCGCATCAGCATCGACGTGCCAAGCCCTCTGACTACTCCACCATGGGCTTCGGCAAATACTTTACCGACCATTTCTTCGCCACCGAGTACGACCACGAGAACGGTTGGCGCCTGACCCGCATCGAGCCGATCCGGCCGCTCTACATCGATCCGGCCGCCATTTGTCTGCACTACGGCCAGGAGGTCTTCGAGGGGCTCAAGGCGTACCGGGGCAAGGATGACGGCGTCTACCTGTTCCGCTGGCAAGACAACGCCGCGCGCATGCGCAAGTCCTGCGCCCGCTTGATGATGGAGAGTATCGACGAGGAGACCTTTGGCCGCGCCGTCAAGACCTTGGTGCTGCTGGAGAAGGAATGGATCCCCAACGATCCAGACTGCTCCCTCTACATTCGGCCAACCCTCATCGCCACCGACCCGTTCCTCGGCGTGCGTCCGGGGGAGGAGTACGCCTTCTTCGTCATCGTCGGACCGGTGGGGGCCTACTACCCGGAGGGTTTCAATCCGGTGTCGATCTGGGTGTCGGAGGAGGACGTCCGGGCGGTCAAGGGTGGCCTCGGTGAGGCAAAGACCGCCGCCAATTACGCCCATTCCCTGTGCGCCCAGCAGAAGGCCGCGGCTCTCGGCTACACGCAGGTGCTCTGGCTCGACGCCATCGAGCACCGCTGGATCGAAGAAGTCGGCACCATGAACATCTTCATGCGCATCAACGACACGCTGGTCACGCCACCGCTCGGTGGCACGATCCTTCCGGGGATCACCCGCGACAGCGTGATCACCATCGCCAGGAAATGGGGGATCGAGGTCGAGGAGCGCTTGATCTCGATCAACGAGGTGATCGAGCTCGCCAAGGCCGGTGAGCTCAAGGAGATGTTTGGCACCGGCACCGCCGCGGTCATCTCGCCGGTGGGTGTGCTCTCCTTCCATGGCGAAGAGGTGACCATCAACGACAACAAGACCGGCGAGCTCTCCCAGAGGCTCTACAACTTTCTCACCAGGCTCCAACGTGGCGAGGAGGAGGATGAGTGGGGCTGGGTCGAGCGTATCGACGGTCTGTCCGTCAAGGAGCTCGCCGCGGGAGAGCCCTAGGGCTCCAGGCGCGTTCACCGAACCCGCTCTTTTCTCTGCTACCGGCGCCGCTCATCGCGGCGCTTTTTTTTGAAGGGAGATCCGTGTGCGTCCACAGATCAAGTTCCTAGATGACGCTCTGATCGAGCGAATCGTCAGCGAGGCACGGGACGTTTTGTGCAGCCTCGGCATTACGCTCCACAACGAGGGGCTGCGCAGCCTGCTCGGCGATCACGGAGCCGAGGTGGACACCGCCGAGGAGCACGTCACCTTCACGCCCGACATCATCGACGAGGCCCTCAAGACCGCGCCGAGCGGCTTCAAACTCTACGACGTCAGTGGTGAGGAGGCCCTCGATCTCTCCGGCGACAAGGTGCACTTCACCCCGGGCTCGGCGGCGATTCGCATCCTCGACGCGGAGACCGAGACCATCCGCAACCCGACCATCGCCGACTACGTGCGCTACGCGAAGCTGGTGGATCGGTTGCCGTTCATCGCCTCCCAGAGCACCTGCATGATCCCGGCGGAGGTCCCGGGGACAATCTCCGACAGCCTGCGCCTCTATTTGAGCCTGCTCTACGGGCGTAAGCCGGTGGTGACCGGGACCTTCACCATCGAGGCCTTCGAGGTCATGAAAGAGATGCAGGTCGCGATCCGTGGGTCCGAACAGGCCCTCGCCGAAAAGCCACTGACGATATATTCCGCCTGTCCGACCTCGCCGCTCAAGTTCAGCGACGTGACCTCCCAGAACGTCGCCGACTGCGCCCGCTACGGCATCCCGGTGGAGTTCATCGCCATGCCACTCGCCGGCTTCATGTCGCCGGTGACCCTGGTCGGGACCCTGGTCGCCCACACCGCCGAGACCTTGAGCGGCGTGGTGTTGAGTCAGCTCAGCAAGCCCGGGGCGCCGATGCTCTATGGCGGCTCGCCGGCGATCTTCGACATCCGCTACGAGACCACCCCGATGGGCGCCATCGAGACCCAGATGCTCGACTGCGCCTACGGGCAGATCGGCAAGTACCTCGACATCCCCACCCAGGCCTACATCGGTCTGTCCGATTCCAAGCGCCTCGATGCCCAGGCCGGCCAGGAGACCGGCATGGGCTGCACCCTCGCGGCCCTCGCCGGCATCAACAACGTCTCCGGGCCGGGCATGCTCGACTTCGAGAGCTGCTTTTCCCTCGAGAAGTTGGTGATGGACAATGAGCTCTGCGGCATGGCCCTGCGCATGGTGCGCGGCATCGAGCCCAAGGAGGACTTCCCGGCCCGGCCGCACTTCGAGGAGCTGCTGCGGGACAAGCACCTGTTGATCGCCAAGCACACCCGCAAACACCTGCGCGACGAGCATCTGTTCGTGGGGCCCGTGATCAACCGGGCCAATTATGGACGGTGGCGCGAGGAGGGCAGCACGACCCTGATGCAGCGCGCCCGGGCCGAGGTCGACAATGCCGTGGGCGCCTGGGAGCCCTCGCCGGTGAGCGAGGAGGTCAAGCAGGCCCTGCGGGATCTAATGTCCGCCGAGGCTGCGAAGGTTGGCTTCGATCAGGTGCCCGATTGGAGAATGTGAACGATCGGGTCGTCATCCCGGCGGCGCAGATCGCGCCCGGGACCGCGGCGCTGCTACGCGCCAACGGCGTGCCGGACGGGGTCGCGGTCCGTGACAAGGTGATGGCGCTCGTTGGGCGGGCCATCGATCGGGTCGGTGCGTTGGGCGAGGTCGTGGGTCTGCTCGTTGAGCTCGACGTCGAGGCATTCGACGACATCTACCGCGCGGCGTTGGATAATGCTGAGCCGGCGCCACTGGCGGGGATCTATCCGCGGGCGGCGCGGCTGGCGTTGTTCGTGGTGACGCTCGGGGAGGCGATCTCCGAGGAGATCCAGGTAGGTTTTGCGACCAACGACTTCGCCTACGCATCGATGTTGGACACCGCCGCCTCCCTGGCGGCGGAAAGCGCGGTGGGTGTGCTCGAGCAACGCCTCGAGGCTGCGAGCGCTGACTCGGGGCTGCGGGTGCTGAGCTACAGCCCCGGCTACTGCGGCTGGCATCTGAGCGGGCAGCGGTCGTTGTTTGCGCGCCTGGGTCCGGAGCGGATCGGCGTGCGGCTCGACACCAGCTTCTTGATGAAGCCCTTGAAATCCGTTTCCGGGGTTCTGGTCGCGGCGGCGCCCGCGGATCACGATTTTGCAAACGCCTTCGAGTTCTGCCAACTGTGTCGAACCAAGAATTGCCGGGAACGCCTCGGGCGCTTGCTGCACGCAGCTCCCGGCGCAGGAGAGTGAGATGGAGCTACTCGAGAAGATCGCCGCAGAGGTCGAGAAGGGCGAAGAGGAAGAGACCGCCAAGCTCACCGGCGAGGCGATCGCCGGGAAGCTCGGGCCCAAGGAGATCCTCGACGGGGGACTGGTCGCGGGCATGCGGGTGGTGGGTGTGAAGTTCAAGGCCCACGAGATCTTCCTGCCCGACGTGCTGCTGGCGGCCAAGGCGATGTACGCCGGCCTCGATCTGGTCCAACCCCTGCTCGAGGGTGAGGGCGGCGCCAACCAGGGCACGGTGGTGATCGGCAGCGTCAAGGGCGAC
Organism: Deltaproteobacteria bacterium; assembly: GCA_030590185.1. Next base: position 5,018 of record JAUUZB010000037.1, on the reverse strand, counting down.
CTGCACGACATTGGCAAGAACTTAGTTGGCATCATGCTGCGCGGCGCAGGCTACGGGGTCATCGATCTCGGCGCCGATGTGTCGCCGGAGAAGCTCGTCGATACCGCCAAGGAGAAGGGCGCCAAGGTGATCGGCCTGTCGGCGCTGCTCACCACCACCATGACCATGATGAAGCAGGTCGCGGATCTTCTGGTCGAGCGGGGCATGCGGGACGAGGTGAAGCTGATTATTGGCGGCGCCCCGGTGACCGCGGAGTACGCCACGGAGATTGGCGCCGATGGCTATGGCTTCGACGCCATGAAGGCGGTCGACTTGGTCAACGAGTTGATCTGAGACGGGAAGAGATCTGCCCGGGAGAGGACTGACTGGCATGTTGAGCTTTCGCGAGCGCTTGGTCCGGGGTGATCGGCTCCTCTGTGACGGAGCCATCGGCACGCGTTTGATCGCCGCCGGGGTGGCGATCGGGGAGTGCCCGGAGTTGATCAACGTCGAGCGACCGGCGCTGCTCACCGAGATCGCGCAGAGCTACGTCGAGGCAGGCGCCGACCTGATCACCACCAACACCTTTGGCGCCTCGCCACTCAAGCTCGCGCACTATCGAATCGAGGATCGCCTCGAGGAGCTCAATCGGACAGCCGTCGAGATCGTCGCCGCGGTCGCCGCGGGCAAGGCCTACGTCGCCGCCTCGGTGGGGCCGACCGCCAAGATCCTCGAGCCGTATGGCGACGCGGACCCAGAGGTCGTGCGGGACGGCTTCGTGGCGCAAATCGACACACTAGTGTCCGCCGGCGCGGATCTGGTTCTGATCGAGACGATGACCGCCATCGAAGAGGCCCGCCTCGCCGTGGAAGCGGCGCGTCAGGTATCGGCCGACATCCCGGTGGGCGTCACCATGACCTTCGACCAGACCCCGCGGGGCTTCTTCACCATCATGGGCGTGACGGTGGAACAGGCCTGTGGGGAGCTGGTCGCCGCCGGTGCCGATTTCGTCGGCTCCAACTGCGGCAACGGCAGCGAGGTGATGTCCGAGGTGGCGCAGGCCTTTGTCGAGCACGCCACGGTGCCGGTGATCATCCAGTCCAACGCCGGGTTGCCGGAGCTCACGGCCGGCGAGATCTCCTACGCCGAGGGCCCGGAGAAGATGGCGGGTCAGGTGGAGCGCATGATCGCGCTTGGGGTTCAGATCGTGGGCGGCTGTTGCGGGACCACCGCCGAGCACATCGCCGCCATGCGCGCCGTGCTTCCGTCATCCTGAGTGGCTGGCGCTCTTTGGCGGGCTTCATACCCACCCGCAAACTCGCGCCGAACCGACCTTTGCGGGAGGGGATGAACCCATCCCCTACCTCAGGATCGGGAAACCATCGTTAGACACCAGCCACCTAGCTCTTCTCCCAGCCTTCGTTCACCAGCCCCTCGATGATCGCCGGTCCCCGGTGACCCCAGATGGGGTGCGGCTCGCGCATGAATTCCTCGGCGAGCCGGCGGGCTTCGACGTCGGTGGCGTCGCCGGTGCGTTTGGCGTTGGCCAGGATCTGTTTGGTCAACAGGTGGATCGAGTACTGCCAATCGCGACCCAGGTGCCGCTCGAAGTGCGGGTCGGTCGGGATGTAGCCGGACTGCTCGTCGGCGCAGTTCACGATGCCCATGCGGTTAGCGAGGAAGTCCGGCACGTAGGCGACGCCGTGTTGCACCATCAGCGGGCCATCGCGCCCCGGCACCTGGAGTTGGTTGTTCGCCGCGCCGCAGACGATGGCGGCCTTGATCGTTGGGATGGTTTTGTCGTTCAACGTCCCGCCGGTGGCGCAGGGGCAGACCACGTCAGCATCGGCGGCCAGGATGCTCGCGTCATCCACCGAGCCAATGGTGACGTCGATCGCCGCACCGGGGAAGGCGACCTCGATCTCCTCCTTGCGTCGCGCGTCCACGTCGCTGCCGAGGATGCGGGCTGCGCCCCGGTCGAGTAGGAAGCCGGCTAACGGGCGCCCGACGTTGCCGAGGCCTTGGATCGCGATTCGCTTGCCTTCGATGCTGCCCATGTCGAGGTGCTCGAGGGCCGCGGCGATGCCGCTGACCACGCCGCGGGCGGTGGGCGCCGATGGGTTGCCGCTGCCGCCCACCGACTCGGGGATGCAGGTCGTAAAGCGGGTGCGGGCAAAGACCTCCCCCATGTCGTCGGTGTTGGTGCCGATGTCCTCGGCGGTGACGTAACAGCCCTTTAATGATGTCATGAGATCGCCGAAGTCGTTGTAGACCCGCTTGCGCAGGTCCGGGTCGCGCCAATCCGCGCCCTCGGGCCGGGCGATGACGCCCTTGCCGCCGCCCCACCACAGGCCGGCGAGGGCGATCTTGTGGGTCATGCCCTTGGCCAAGCGGATGCCGTCGTTCAGGAAGCCGCCGAGGTTGTCGTACTGCCAAAAGCGCACGCCGCCGGCGGCTTGACCGCGCACCGTGTGGTGCACGAAGGCGCCGAGCAGGGCGCCGCTGCGCTCGCCGACCTCTAGGAAGATCCCCTCGTGATGCTCAAAGTCCACCGGGTCCTGCTCGAGTGCGGCTCCTAGCTCGGCCAGGAATGGGTGCGAAACCCGCACCCGTTTCGCCTCCGGGTCCCATACGAGATAGACCCGCCGGGTGCCTTCCTGTTTCATCGAGTCGAGGAACTCTGGGATCGAGAGGTTGGTCAGAGGACTCACACGAAACTCCCTGTCGACGTTTGGCGCGACATAGGGCGCAACCTTCCCTTGGCGCAAGCCCTCGGCATCGAGGTGCGGCGGGAGCCCAAGTCCGACAACTCAGGTGGGATTCTGCTCGGTTGACGCGCCGCTTCCACGGGCCTAGGCTGCGGCCGTGGCGAGCAAGGATCCGAGCTGCGCCCATTGTGGTATTGATAGCTGCCGCGAGGAGCCGGGGGCCAAGCGTCAACCGACCTCCTGTCCGGTCGTTGGTCACGAGGCGTTGCTCGAAGAGATCCGCTGCGAGTATCGCGACAACCCGGAGCTGCGCGAGTTCGCGGCGCATGCGGCGCGCACCGAGGCGGCCGGCTATTGTCGCCAGACCCGCGTCGAAGAGATCATCTCCTTTGCCCGCCGTCTCGGCGTCGATCACCTTGGCATCGCTTGCTGCGTGGGCACCAAACACGAAGCCAAGCTCGCCCAGGAGATCTTCGAGGCGAACGGCCTGCGCGTCTCGACCGTGGCGTGCAAGGTCGGCTCGATCCCCAAGGAGGAGATCGGCATCGGCGACGAGGAGAAGATCCACCCGGGCCAGTTCGAGGCGCTGTGCAACCCGGCGGCCCAGGCGCGTCTGCTCGCCGAGGCCGGCGCGGGGCTCAACGTGATCGTGGGCCTGTGTGTCGGGCACGATAGTCTGTTTTTTCGCTACGCCGAGGCGCCGACCACGGTGCTCATGGTCAAGGACCGGGTCACCGGCCACAACCCGGCGGCGGCGCTGTACACCTCGGGCAGTTACTATCGCCGGCTCAAGTCGGGGACGTAGGGGATGGCCATGCGGATCATCCTCCCCTCGATCCTCGCCGTCGCTATGGTCGGCTCCGCGGGCTGCATCGTTCAGAGCAGCTGTTCCAACGACGCTGACTGCTCCGGCATGCAGTCCTGCTGCGAGGCCGAGGCGGTTTGTCTGCCCCTCGGGACGTGCTGCGATAGCGCCGATTGCCCGGCCGGACAGGGGTGTGTTCTGCTCGATGGCGACGATCGCGGCAGTTGTTCGCCCAAGTGCAACCAGGACAGCGAGTGCGACGCCGCGCAAATTTGCGACCAGCCCGCCGGCACCACCATGGGCACCTGCAGCCCGCCGGAGTGTCAGATCAGCGCCGACTGCCCCAACGTACGCTTCGTCTGCATCAACCGCCGCTGTGAGCCCCAGACGGCGCTGGTTTGCGCCGCGGACATGGTGCCGGTGGAGGATGAGTTCTGCATCGATCGTTACGAAGCCTCCCGGCCCGACGCCACCGCGACCAACGCCGGCTCCGAGAGCACCACCGCCACCTCGCGGGTCGGGGTGCGACCGTGGATGGTCCTGAACAACGAGCTCGCTGCGGGGGCCTGCGAGGCGGCGGGCAAGAGCCTGTGCAGCGAAGAGGAGTGGCACCAGGCGTGCGTGGGGCCGCAGGGTTCCAACTACTCCTATGGTGATGATTACTCGCCGGACACCTGCAATGGGATCGACAAGTACTGTTACTGCGGCAGCGACTGTTCGGATCGCGACCCCTGCCCCTTCCAGGGTTGCTACAGCGAGTGCGGCGCCTCCTTTGGCGTCGATCCGACCGGCACGAACCTCGGTTGCACCAACGGCTACGGGGTGTTCGATATCAATGGGAACCTCTGGGAGCACGTGCTCGGGGGCAATGACATGCGGGTGCGCGGTGGCGCGTTCAATTGTCTCGACTCCCAGGCCTTGCATCGCTGTGATTATGTCCCTGGCAACTGGTCGCCCTCAGCGCGGGGTTTTCGGTGTTGCAGCATCGGGTTGGCGGTCGAGTCGGATGGCGGATCGGCGGCGGGGGATCCCGGTCCCGGTGATTTCGGTCCCGGCGATTCCGGTCCCGGTGACGCGGGCGGAGGCGATTGATGATCGGCCGGGGCGCAGCGCTGTTGTGTCTGTGCGTCGTGGCGTGGCCTGGGTTGGCGGGCGCGGCCGAGTCTGAGGTCGGAGTCACGGCCGAGTCTGAGCCCGAGGTCGGAGCCGCGCTCGAGCCCTGTCCAGCCCAGTGTGGCACCGCCGTCGGTTGTTGGCAGGATCAGCTCGAGTGCCTCTTGGCCGCGGGCGAGCCCCGGTCCGCCCTCGACCGACTCAAGCCCGTGGCGCGCGCCCACCCGGAGACCCTCGGCCTGACCTTGCTCCTCGCCCGGGCCTACCTCGCCGACGGCAATCCTTTTTGGGCCCAACGCACTCTCTACGCCGCTGGCCAGGTGAGCGACGACTGCAGCCCCGATGCCTGGCTCGCCTGGATTCAGATCCAAGAGGGCGATCTCGATACCGCCCGCGCCACCCTCGCCGACGCC
>JAUUZB010000598.1 GCA_030590185.1 Deltaproteobacteria bacterium | reverse complement strand
TGAAGGTTGCGGATCATCATGGCAGGGCCCGCGCCGTGTCAAGCGTGACTGGCCTCGAGCGTAGCTGGGCTCACGCGCGGCCGGCTGGCCTCGAGCCCATCGAAAAACCGAAGGGCGTTGCCTTTGGCCGGCCCAGGCCCGACACTACCGACGCCGAGCCTGCCATGTGTACGGTCATCATCATCGCCCGGGCCTTCCCCGATTACCCTCTGGTGATCGCCCACAACCGCGACGAGATGCTCGACCGGCCCTGGAGCGGCCCCCGCAGTTTTGGCCACGACCCGATCATCGTCGCCCCCCGTGACGAGTCGGCCGGCGGCACCTGGATCGGACTCAACGACGCCGGCTTGGTGGTCACCATCACCAATCGAATGTGGAGAACTACCGGAGAGCCGCCATCGCGCGGACTTCTCTGCCAGCACGCCCTGGAGTGCAGCAATGTGTCCGCGGCCCGCGCTCGGGTCGAAGCTGGGGTCGCGACGGCGCCGCACCACGGTTTCAACCTCCTGCTCGCCGATCGAGAGCGGGTGGTGCTGCTCCAATGTGGCGCCGAGGGGCTGACGACCACCGAGCTGGAGGCCGGGACCCATCTCCTGACCAGCCTGCACGATCTCAACCCTCCCCTGCTCGCCGAGCTACGTCAGACCGCGCAGCAAGCGGTGAGCGCCGCGCCAAACCTAGCGACGCTCGAGGCGGGCCTGTTGCCGGTGATGCGCGACCACCGCAAGTTCGATCCGCTCTACTCGGTGTGCAAACACGGCGAGACCTATGGCACGCGCTCAGCGGCGTTGATCGCCTTGGCCGCCGACGGCGGCGCGGTGCTGCGCTTTGCGAACGGCCAGCCCTGCGAGCAGCCCCTCGCCACGGTGGCACTGCCCTTTGGTGAGGCCGCACCGTGATCCGGGTCTCGGTGGTCATGCCGGCGTACAACGCCGCTGGGACTATCGGCGAAGCGGTGGCGAGCATCCGGGCCCAGACCCTGGCGGACTTCGAGCTGATCCTGATCGACGATGGCAGCGCGGACGGCACCGTGGCCGCCGCCCGTGCCCATTGGGGCGATGACCCGCGCCTGCGGATCTCCTCCCCGGGTCGGGTCGGCCTGATTCAGGCCCTACAAATCGGGATCGACACCGCCCACGGCGAGCTGATCGCCCGCATAGACGCCGATGACATCGCCGCCCCGACCCGGCTCGAGGCGCAACTGTCCTATTTCAACACACACCCAGAGGCCCACATCATCGGCTGTCAGGTGCGCTGCTTCCCGGAGGAGGCCCTGGCCGAGGGCTATCGCCGGTATGAGGCCTGGCAGAACGGCCTGCTGACCCACGACCAGATCCTGCGGGAGATCTTCATCGAGAGCCCCCTCGCCCACCCGTCGGTGATGATGAAGCGCCAGGCCATCGTCGACCTCGGCGGCTACCGCGACGTCGGTTGGCCGGAGGACTACGACCTCTGGCTGCGGGCCGCCAACGCCGGCCTGCGCTTTGGCAAGGTGCCGGAGGTGCTGCTGCACTGGCGGGAGCGCCCGGACCGCGAATCCCGCCAACACCCGCGCTATTCCAACGACGCCTTTTTGCGTTGCAAGGCCCGCCACCTCGCCGCCGGTCCCCTGCGGGAACGCCGGGCGGTGGTGCTCTGGGGTGGCGCCAACGTCGCCCGCCGCCTGGGCAAGCTGTTGGTGCAACAGGGGCTCAACATCACCGCCTTCGTCGACATCGACCCAAAACGGATCGGCGGGGAGCGCCTCGGGGCGCCGGTGATCGCGCCGCAGGATCTGCCGACCTATCGCGAGCACTTCCTGATCGCGGCGGTCGGGTCGCGAGGGGCGCGGGAGCTGATCCGTGAGCAGGCCACAGACCTCGGCTGGCGGGAGGGGGTCGACTTTCTGTGCGCGGCGTGAGGCGGCTAGAGAACGTGCCGGTAGGTCGCTGATCGCGCCTCGACCCAACCGTCCTCCCCTGTACCGGTCCGCACCACGATCCGATCCCGGTCCTGCACCCACCGCCACCAACCGTCCGGGGTGGTGAGACGAAACCGCGACAGCAGACGACGCAGGATGGTGGCGAAGCGCCGCTGCGATCGGCGCGACCACTCGAACGGGTGCGCCTGGAGGGTCACGACCTCGGGCGGGGTCGCGCCGCACATCAGAGTATCGATCCCCGCGAGAAACGCCTCGGGCTGCGCCACCTGCCCGACCTCCGGTTCGAGCTCCGCGAGTCGCGGCAACACCAAGGCGCCCGCCTCCAGGGCCCGCGGTCCATCACCGTAGAGCCAAACCCGCAGGCCTGGGAACTGCCCGAGGGCGGCGGCGGTGTCGGCGTCGAAGGCGTTGCCGGGCGCCCCAAAGCTGCGCAGCCCCACGCCGATCCGGTCGCGCACCACGGCGAGCCCGGTGGCGAGCGACTCGACCTGCGCCGTGAGCCCAACCCCGGCAAACTCCGCCTGGGGTCGCCGCCAGGTGTGGCGATGGCCGTGCAACCAGAGCTCGAAGCCGTATTCGTGCAGACGTTGATAGCTGGCGATGACGCTCCGCTCCGGCCCCAACCGCGAGGTGATCAGGCCCAGGGCAGCCACCCCGCCCACCGACACGACCGCCTCGACGAAATCGCAGGCCGCGGCGTTGAGCGGACCGCCGAAGTCGTCCGCCTTGATGATCAACGCCGGTCGGCCCAGGACGGCGACCTGCGCGGCCGAGAGCGCCAGGCGCCCACCAGCTTCGAGCCGCAGCGGTCGACCAGCTCGGGTCAAACGAGGTCGCCACCCCTCGTGCCCCAGGCGTTGTCCCAGCCGCCGGATGAGGTTGCGCTGCCAGGGCTTCACGGCTCGGTCCCAACCCCGGCCCCCAGCTCAACCTCGAACATCCGCGGCCAGCGCTTGCCGGTGATCAGGTAACGGTTGGCGCCGAGGTGGGCGATGCCGTTGAGGACATCGACCCCGCGGGCCTGGTCGCGGGTCAGCAACCGCGAGGCATCAAAGACCGCGGTCACCCCACCGCTGGCCGGATCGATCCGGACGATCCGGCTGGTGGGCCAAACGTTCGCAACCACTGCGCCCCCCACGCATTCCAGCTCGTTGAGGCGCTCGAGGGACCGACCGTCGAGGGTCACGCGGACCTGGCCGATAACCTCGAAGGTCTTGGCATCGCGAAAGGTCAACCGATCCGTGCCGTCGCTCATCACCAACCGTTGGCCGTCAAAGCACAGCCCCCAGCCCTCGCCCGGATACGCAAACGACGCGACCCGCTCGCAGGTCTCGAGGTCGTAGACCAACGCCTGGCGCTCCCGCCAGGTCAAGGCGATCAGGTGCTCGCCGGCGCCACCGCGAATGCTCGGCACCCGGGCGAGGCCTTCTAGGAAAGTGCCGGCGGCCACCTCTACCTTTCGAATGACCTCCCCGGTCTGCGGGTCGACCTCGCGTAGGGTCGAGTGGCCGTATAGCCCGGTGGTCTCGAACAACCGGCCGCGGTAGAGCAACAGGCCCTGAGTAAACGCCGCTGGGTCGTGGGGCAGGCTGGCCCGCACGCGCACCTTGGTTTCGGGCGTTGCGGCGCCAAGGAACAATACCGCCAACGCCGCTGAGCCGAGTCGCGCGGAAAACATGGCCTATCTCTAGCAGGATCTCCTACGGAGGTGTCAAAATGACCAGATGGCCCAATTTGGTCATTAGGATTACCGATAGATATCATGCAACTACAAAGATATGAGATCCGCCATTGACAAAATGACCAGATCAACGTAATTGGTCACTATGGTCAAATGGACCAAAGAGGGGATCGAGGAGCAGTTCAAGGAATTCTCCGGCGCCGGTGATCCCGACGACCCCAAGGAGCGCAAACGCCTGCGCATCATCGAGGCCGCCACCGAGCTCTTCGTCAAGTACGGCTACCGCAAGGCCAGCATCGATGAAATCGCCCGCCGGGCCGGCGTGGCCAAGGGCACCATCTACACCTACTTCAAGACCAAGGGCGATCTCCTGATGCACGCGGTGGTGCAGGAGAAGATGCGCTACACCAGCCAGTTCATGCCAGCCCTCACCGAGGATCTGGTGCCCAAGGAACGCCTGCGCACCATGCTGCGTCTGGCGTTCAAGCTCGTCACCGAGATGCCGCTCATCTCGAAAATCATGTCCGGCGACCGGGAAATCCTGATCGCCCTCGACGAGATCAGCCCGGAGATGCGCGACAAGATCCCGGCGGTCCAGCAACGCAACTTCGTCGACCTGATC
>JAUUZB010000792.1 GCA_030590185.1 Deltaproteobacteria bacterium | reverse complement strand
CGTCGATCAGGTTCGACTTGGTGTTGGGGTTGTTGTCGGCCTGCATCAACCGATGAAAAATGTCATCCCCGCCGAGGGCTATGGTGGCTGCGTCGGCGAGGTTCTTGAGGCCGTCGAGGGCCTCCCGGGTTTGCTCGGGGCTGAGCGAGCGGTTGAAGGGCATCAGGGCCTGCATCTGCAGGGTAACGGCCAGGGTGTTGAACTGACCGCGCATGGAGTCGACGATGGACGGCAGCCCGGCCTCGATCGCCTCGGCGGGCTGGCGACCGTCCGCGAGGGTATCGGCGAAGCTGGCGAGCATCTCCGGGCGTTGCAGGAAGATCACCTCGGCGATCTCACGCGGGCCGACGCGACCCAGGATACGCCCGTGGATCGCGGGCACCTGGTCGAGCTTGCCGATCAGGAGATCGACCACCGCGCGTCGCTCATCCGGGGTGCCGCCCTCGATCACAAACAGCGGCGCGTCCGGGAACCCGAAACGCTCGAAGAAGGCCATCAGGCGCGCCTGCACCGGCTCGTCGTCGGCCACCAGGGAATAGCGGGAGGTGCTGACCCCGAGGCCTGGGATCAACGCGGCCCCGGCGATGAGCAACACCAACACCGGAATCAAGACGCGGGCCGGGTGCTTGGTCCCCACCGAAGCCAGAGCGGTGAAGATTCGATCGCGAATGGGACGGGCGCTCATGTCACTCCGCGGGGTACATCGGGAACAGCTTCGAGCGCCTCTCTACACACATCCGACGGCCCATGACAAATGCGAAATCGGCGGATTTACGGAAGTATTTGGTCCCAAAAATAGATGAGACCAACACGCGGGTTGGCGGTCCCCTGCACCAAAAGACGGTTCAACCGCAAACCGAGGAGTCGGATGTGCTACGCCCCATAATCGCTATTCTCTCACTGACCCTGGCCGCCTGTGGTGGCCTCGATGATTTCGACAATTTTCTCGGTGCCGGAGAAGACGGCGGAGAAGACGGGCAGGTCATCGATCCGCCCGGCGGCACCACCTCCACCGGCGCTTTTTTGACCATCAGCGGGGAGGCGGAGCCGGACGGGGAGAGCTGCGCGGTCTGCCCGGCCTGGGAGCCCGATCCGGAGCTGAGCTACCAAACCCCCTCGGCGCTCAGCATGGGCGTGTTGGCGGTGGAGTTGATGCTCGCCGCCGACGACCCCGCGCCGGTCACCGTGTTTGCGGCCAACGAGCCGATGAACGTCGACCTGTTCGCGGGCACGGAGTTCGTCAACATCGACATCGGGGCTATCCCAGAGGGAACCTACAGTCACCTGCGCGTCACCCTGGCCTACAGCCGCTACACCGTGGACGCGGTCGGCCACGCGCCACCCTACGGCTCCTTTGCCGGGGACCTCAGTGTCGACTACGCGCTGTCGGATTACGCCGACGCACAACAGGGCCCCCGCGCCCAGGGCGACTATCTCGCCGAGCTCGACCTAGGCTTCACCGCCATCCCCCAGGCCGGCAGCCAGCCGATCGCCTATCCGCCCTCCTACCCCGGTGCATCCACCGACACGAGCGCCGGGTTGTACCGCGAGACCTTCGCCGCACCCCAGGGCCCGATCCAGATCGACCACGCCGCCGCGGAATCGGTGGACGTGGAGGTCGTCTACTTCGTCGAAGATGCCTTCGGCTGGCGTGACCTGGACGTGGCGGGCAACTCCGAGGGCGTGCTCGACATCTCCACCGACCTCACCGCCACCGAGACCCCCGCCTCCCTCGGCGTGCGGGGCTTCTCGATGACCGTCCACCAGTAGTTGGTGCCTCTACCGGCGCCCCCTGAAAACGGCTATACAGCCCGTCTTCAGGAGGCGCCCCATGCCAAGCGATCCCCCCAGTCGCGAAGATGCCTGGACTCTGATCTGCGAGTTCACCGACACCGACCGCATGCGCAGGCATGCCTTGGCGGTGGAGGCAGCCATGCGCTACCTGGCGCGCAAGCACGGCGAGGACGAAGAGATGTGGGGGGTGGTCGGCCTGATTCACGACCTCGACTTTGAAAAGTACCCGGACCAACACTGCGTCAAGACCCGCGAGATCCTCGAGGAGCGCGGCTGGCCTGAGAGCTACGTCCGCGCCGCCCTCTCCCATGCCTGGGGCACCCACACCGACCTCGAACCCCACTCGCTGATGGAAAAAACGCTCTTCGCGGTCGACGAGCTGACCGGCCTGGTGGCGGCGAGCGCCCTGGTGCGGCCGTCGAAGTCGGTGATGGACATGAAGGCCAAGAGCGTGAAGAAGAAGTGGAAGGACAAACGCTTCGCCGCAGGTGTGGACCGCTCGATCATCGATAAGGGCGCCGTCATGCTCGGGGTGGAGATCTCCGACCTGATCACCGACGTGATCATGGGCATGCGCGAAAAGGCGGAGGAGCTCGGCCTGGCCGGTGTGGCGACGTGACCATCACCATCAGCCACCGCGTGCCACGGGACGACATCGCCCTTGGGTTGGTTCGGGTCGAAGGCATCGAGACCGCCCCCGCACCGCCGGATCTCGCCGCCGAGCTCGACCGCTGGGTATCCCGCCGCCGCGACGAGCCGCTCGATGAGGTCGCCGAAACGGTCCGCAAGGCCAGTCGCGATATCCTGCGCAACCCCAAGTACAAACCAACCGGCCGCGGCAAGCCGGCCAGCGAATACCTGTTGCGCGCCGCGGGTGAAGAATTTCCCCGCATCAATGGCCCGGTCGACGCCAACAATTTGATCAGCCTCAAATACTGCCTGGCGGTTTCCCTGTGGGATCTCGACCTGGCAGGCGCGGACCGTTTCGAGTTTCGACTCGGCGCCCCCGGGGAGCGCTACGACTTCAACGCCGCCGGACAGAGCCTGGGCCTCGAGGCCCTGGTTTGCGGGTGCGGCGTGGCGGATGACGCGTCGACGCCAATGGTCACGCCGATCAAGGATAGCCAAGCCAGCAAGCTGCGCGCCGAGAGCACCCGGGTCGCGGGTTGTATCTACTATCCCTTGGCCGCCGGCGGTGAACGAGAGTTGCGCGAGGTCGCGGAGGAGTTCCTCGGCTGGCTGTCGCAGCTCGGTCCGAACGCCAGCGGCGTGGCGGCGGTCTGTTTGCCGGGGAAGGAAGTGACGTTCTAGCGCGCCACGCGCTGGTGGAATACGGATGGGCCCGTTACCTTTTCATTCGTGGGCACAAGCGGTAGGTGCGACATTCATCAAACGAGAGGATTGCAACATGATATCGACACGTCTCCTCGCGGCTGCCCTGCCATTCTTGCTGCTCATCGGCTGCGGCAACGATGCCAACGACGAGCAGATCGGCGGCGAGTGCGCCTCGTCCACGGAGTGTGAAAACGAGGAGCTCACCTGCCTGACCGAGTTCCGGGGCGGCTACTGCGGCGCCGCCGATTGTGAGGCCAACGACGACTGCCCGGAGGGCTCGATCTGCGTCACCCACGAGGGGGGCAACTATTGCTTTCTGATCTGCGTCGACAAGGACGACTGCAACGCCAACCGCACGGTGGAAAACGAGAACAACTGCGTTTCGAGCATCGTCCGGGTCGACGATGGGAACGAT
>JAUUZB010000347.1 GCA_030590185.1 Deltaproteobacteria bacterium | reverse complement strand
CGGGTTGGGCACGAACTCGCCGTCCACCTTGAGGGCGGGCGCGATGTCGTGGATCAGGCCGAGGTTCTTGGCCTGGTGAGCGGTCCAGGTCTCGCACAGGGTGCCGCTCCACATGGCGCGCTCGATGCCGACGAAGAGGGCGAGGAAATCGGTGGAGCCGCCGACCGGGGCTGAGCCGTGCTTGGGGCCGGCTTGGCCGAAACGCGCCAGGTCCGAGGAGACGGTGAAGTCGCAGGCCATGCCGATCTCCTGGCCGCCCGCGATGCGCATGCCGTTGACCCGGCAAACTACCGGCTTCTCGGCGATCAGGATGTTGGTCACCATATCGTTAAACAGGCGCATGTACTGCTGGTACTCCTGCGGGTTGCCCGCGTAGTACTCGGCGTACTCCTTGGTGTTACCGCCGGTGCAAAAGGCCCGGTCGCCGACCGCGGTGAAGATGATGCAGTTGACGCTGCGATCCATGGAGGCCTTGCGGAAGGCCATGATCACCGACTTGACCATGTCGGTGGTGTAGGAGTTGAACTGCTTGGGGTTGTCCAACCAGATCCAGGCGTTGTGCAGGCCCTCCACCGGCTCGCCCTCGGGCGTCTGGGCCGCCCGCAGCTCGTAGCGCACGCCCTTGAATTCGTAGTTCTCGACCAGCTCGTGATTGAACAACATCGCCTGCCTCCTGATTGAATCCACGTCCCGTTGGGCTGTCCCGTCCGGGGCCGCGCCGCGCACGACCGCGATCCGCCTAGCTGAGCCCGGTGCGGGTGTCAATCGGTCCACAACCACGCCAGCGGCCAAGGCGACGGCGACGGCGAGCTCGCCACCCCGGGGTCAGCGCGGCAGCTTGCCGATCAAGCCCGCGATGGTGCCGACGAGCTCCCCGAGCGGGCCACCCTGGTCGAGGGCGTTGATGTCAAAACCAGCGATCAGGTTGAGCAGCGGCGAGTCCCCGAAGCTCGCCCGGGCCTGCATGCGGGTGCGCAGGGAGGTGAGCTGGGCCGCGGTGAAGTGCGGGGTGTCCGCCACGCCCATCCCGCCGTTGTAGAGCTCCCATTGGCGGTGCAGGATCCGCACCCCGAGCGCCTCGGCGTTGTCAAAGAGGTAGGTGCCAGGCAGCGGCGTGCTCACCGACACGTAGACCGAGGCACCCCAACCGCGCAGCTGATCGACCACCCCCTCGGTCTCGGCCAGAGTCTCCTCGGTCTCCCCGGGGTGACCAACCATCAAGGCCGCCTCGAGGGTGAGGTCGAGGCTGCGGACCGCCTCGGCCACCCGCAGCACGGTCGCGATCCGGTTGGGCCGGCGCACCTCAGCCAATATCCGATCCGACCCAGACTCGACCCCGATGAAAAAGCCGATCGCCCCGGCGTCTTTGCAGCGTTGGAGAAGGGCGCGGTCGATGCGCGCGGTGGCCACCACGTTGGCGGCCCAGATCACATCCTGCTCGGCGAGACGCGGCAGCAGCTGGTCGACGAAGCTCTGGCGGGCGAACAGGTTGTCGTCGACGAAACGAACCATCGGGAAACCGAGCGCCCGGATCGCCGCGACCTCCGCGATGATGTCGTCGACCGGCCGGTACCGGGCACGGCGATTGAACGCGCCGGCCGCGCAATAACTGCAACGGTAAAAGCAGCCACGGGACGCCACCATCGAGATTCCCTGATGGAGGGCCGCCGCGTAGGGTTCCGGCGCGAACAATTCCCGGGCCGGCCGCGGCAAGGCGCTCAGGTCGAGGGTCGCTGGCCGTGCCGGGTTGCGCACCGTCGCGCCGTCCGGGGCGCGGAAGCTGATGCCCGGGATATCGGCGAGCTCCCCTGACTGTCTCAAAAAGAAACAGGCGAGTTCGAGCAGGGTCTGCTCGCCTTCGCCGCGCACCACGACGTCGAAGGCGCCGGTGGCCAGGGTCTCCTCGTCCAGGTAGGTGACGTGGTGGCCGCCAACGATGATCACGAGGTCGGGATTCGCGGCGCGCAGCGCACCCGCCAACGCGACCGCCGCCGGATAGGTGGCGGTGACGCAGGAGATCCCGACCAGCCGGATCCCCTCACGGGTCACGGTCGCGACGAGCTCCGTGGTCGGCGTTGCCTCGAAGCCGGGATCCGAGACCCGCACCTCGAAGCCTGCCTCCACCAACGCCGCCGCCAGGTAGCCGAGGGCCAGGTTGGGGCTGGTGAAGCTGCTAGCACTCTGGGCCTGGAGCTGCGCCACCAGGCTTCCCCCCGGGTCGTAGGGGGCGTTGATCAGCAGAACCGACACCGAATCAGTCTACACCATCGTGGCCGCCAGGGCCTCAGCCCCATGCCCATGGCTCGAAGGTGAGAAGGGCCGGGGTCTGTCAAGGCTCGACAGACCCCGGCCCTCGGGAGGATCTCTAGGAGGTCAGGGAACTAGAGAGGCTGGCACGAGCCCATGCAATCAGCCCCACCGGCATCCGGGTCGCAGGTGTCGCTCGAATCGTCGACACATTGGGATCCGTCCGGGCACAGGAGGCCCATGAATCCACCGCACGGGATCTCGTAGCACTCGCAGATCTCGCAGCCGTAGGAGTTGGTAGTGAAGCCGTAAGGGCAGGCAAGGGTGCAGGTGACCGGCTCGCAGGGCACGGTGCTGTCATCGATGCAGATGCCCGGGCATGGATCGCCGGTGGTGGTGTCGCAGGTGGGGTCATCGGCGCACACGAAACCCGGAGGGCAGGCCTCGGTGCCGGCGCCGCTGTCCGGCTCGCAAACCAGTGTATTGCAGGAGCAGAACTCACAGCCGCTGGCGTCCACCTGGAACCCGAAGGGGCAGTAGAGATCGCACAGCACCGGCAAGCACTCATCGGCCCCGGCGCACTCGCAGTACTCACAACCCGCCGAGTCGCGCTTGAAGCCAAACTCACACCAGAGGTCACAGGTGACCGGCTCGCACAGGCCGAAGCAGCACTCCTCAGGGAGAACGTCGTCGGCTGGGCCGCGGCACAGGCCGTTCCAGTCGCGCCAGGCGCCATCGCACTCGGGGGCGGCGGGGATGCAGGTGCCGTAACAAAACTCGGTCCCGCCGGCGGGATCCGTGTCGCAAACCCCAAAATCGACGGCGCAGACAAAGCCCTCAGCGCAGTCGAAGTCGCTGGTGCAGCTGCCGGTGGGATCCGCCACGCAGATACCGGGGCAGAAGCAGTCGGGATCGGAGGTCCCGGCGGCGGGGTCACCACAGTCGCAGGGCGGCAGCTCGCAGAAGTGGCCCGGGGGACAGGCGCTGTCGCTGGTGCAGTAGGGCTCCGGCTCGGGCAGGCAGACGCCGAAACAGACCGCCGGGCAGGTGCTAGCGCCGCTGTCATCGAAGCAATCCGGATCGGCCATGCAGTCGCCGAGCACGACGCTGCAGATCTCACCGCTCGCGCACTCGTAGTCGCCGGCACAGTAACGCTCCGCAGGCACGCAGATCGCTCCACAGTCGGGGCCTACCTCGCAGGTGTGATCGGGCCCACAGGCGGTGTCAGAGCAGGCGGTGGTGCAGTCGTCCGGCACGCAGACGCCGCAGCAGAAGGGAAAGTCGAACTCCAGGTGAGAGCCCGGCTCGCAGTCGATGATCACGGCGGCGCAATCGACGAAGGCACAGGGATCCTCGCACGCACCGGTGGAGGTGATTATGCCGTCATCGCAAACACAGACCGGCGGCAAGGGGCAACCGGCATCATCAAAGCCCGGGAAGAGTAGATCGCCGAGGCAATCGACCGGCGGGTACTCGGGGCAGCTACCGGGATCGCTCGGCAGGCAAACACCGGAGCAGGCACAGTCGGAGCACCAAGTGTAGCACTCGCCGGTGGCGTCGCACTCGTCATAGCAACCGCAATCCTCGGTGAAATAGCAGTCATCGAGGGCGCAGAATTCGTCGGCGCCGCAGTCGGCGTCGCTCTCGCACCAGCGGTCATCGTTGACCTGCACGCAGGCGCCGCAGTTGGGGAAGGAGAAGTCCGGCTCGTAGCCGGGCGGGCAGTCGGTGGGCTCTGAGCCCAGGCAGAATCCGTCGGGGCTACACTCGCCATTGGGGCACTCGATGCCAGCATCGCAGGGGATCCCATCCCAGCTGCCGGTGACGTCGGGGCACTCGGTGGGCTCGCAGACATAGCTGCAGCAGTCGGAAGGATCGCGGACCAGCATCGTGCCTTCCGGGCAGTCGGCAAACAGGTAATCGTCGTCGGGGCAGGGAACCTCGTTGCAGTCGGGCTCGGGCAGGCAGATCTCGCAACACTCACCCGGCTCGGTGATGCCGACAAAGCCCAGCGGGCACTCCACGTCGGGGCACGCGATATGGGAGCAATCGGGGCACTCGTCGAGGATCACGTCGCCGGCCGCGTTGTAGCAGATCTGGCAGGTGCCACCGACGGGGTCGCCGAAGACCTCGCAGTCGGTGGGCTCCTCCACCACGCAGGTAGAGTGGATCACCGCGCCGCCCACGTGGGCGCAGACCACGCAATCGGGTTCTGGGGCGGTCACCAGAACGCAGGCGATCTGGGTGTCGGTGCAGGTCTCAGCGCCGTCACTGCCGGCCGAGTCGGTGCAGACCTCACAGGTCTCGCCGGTGGTGAGGTCCACCTCCACGGTGAGGACGGAACAGTCGTCGGGGTTCGGCAGAATGTAGCACTCACCGTCGGCATCGCAGTAGGAGAGGTCACCGTCGCTGTTGCCCTCGAGCATCAGGGTCGTCGTTTGGTCCGTTGGATCGATCTCGGTGCCGGGATCGGTAGCCTCACAACCGGCGGTCGCAAACGCGACGCCGCCGAGCAAACAGATACAGGTCAAAATTCTCATGGTAGCTCCTCCTTCGGTTCCCTGGGCGTACCGCGATCGCGGCTAGTCCCGTTGTCCAACTGCAATATCCCCGCCAGCCCTAACTCTATGAAATCTAAGAAAAACGGTCGATGTCAATCGATATCAGACGGGTCGAATGCTGTCAGCAGTCGACATCATCCACAGGGAGGCCTGCGTGGGGAGGCAACCCACAACGGCTCGGCCCCCTGCCAGTAGCGATGATAGCGGCGCAAGCTGGCCCCCCAGCCCTCGGGTCCGCCCAACATCGCCACCTGTGAGGCATAGAGATTGACCGCGGTGAGTTTGCGCTCGACATCGATCCCCGGGACCGCCTCGCAACGCCAGGTCAGGTCAGGCGCTTCGGCGGGCAACAGCTCCATGGCCGACGGGCCGCGGCTAAACCAGGCGAGCAGGTTGAACATCCCCCGGGCGCGTAGGCTCACCCGGTCGGGTGCCTCACGCCCCTTCCACATCCGAGCTCGGGTCACCGGGTGGCGCGCCCGGACACGGGTGCCGAGGGCGTAGGCATCTTCATAAAAGGCCACCCGATCGAAGGCCTTGGCGCGCCAGGTGACGAGCAAGGCGGCGAGGGCGAGCTCAACGTGATCGAAATGATTGCCGACCCCGAGGGGCGCGAGCAGCCGGGCGTCGGGGTAGCGAGCCAGGTAGCCCTCGAGCTCGAGGCAGATCGCCTCGAGGTTGATGAACGACTCCGGCGTCCCGGGGCTCCGGAACACTCCGCTCAAACCCCGCAGCAGAGGCGGCCGGAACGCCCGCTCCACGAATCTGCGCCACTCGTGCTCGGCGCCAAGG